>JARBUB010000234.1 GCA_029239905.1 Clostridia bacterium | reverse complement strand
TTTTAAAATTTCAGATCTGACAGGAAGGTGGCATCATTTATCTATACCTGCTGGTAGATTCAGTGAAAATGTGATGACAGATGGGATAGGGTTTGATGGCTCCAGCTATGGATTTTTGACAGTTGAGAAAAGTGATATGGTATTTATCCCTGATTTAAGTACAGCATTTATTGATCCATTTTGTGATGTACTTACCTTAAGTATGATCGGAAATATATATTCTCTTGATGGAAATGCGGTTAATCGCTATAAAGATGACCCTAGATTTATTGCTGAAAAAGCTGAAAAATTTATGATAGAATCAAAAATTGCTGACCAAAATATATTAGGACCTGAATTTGAGTTCTATATATTTGATAAGGTAGCATATGAAAATAAACCAAACCATATGGAAGCTACTGTAGATACAATGCAAGCTAGCTGGAACACAAATGACAAGCTAGATAATCAGGGCTATAAGGTAGGGCATAAGGGTGGATATCATGTTGCACTGCCAAACGATATTACTCATAACTTAAGAACAGATATGTGCTTAATGCTTGAAGAACTTGGCATACCGGTTAAATACCATCATCATGAAGTTGGCGGTCCTGGTCAAGTTGAGATTGAAGTCGAATTTGGCACTATGAAGGATATGGCAGACAAGACTTTGTTGTTAAAATATGTCGTAAAGAATATGGCTATAGAAGATGGAAAAACGGCGACATTTATGCCAAAGCCGATGTTTGGCGAAGCTGGAAGCGGTATGCATGTGCATATGCAGCTATTTAAAGAAGGCAAACCATTGTTTTATGATGAAAAAGGATACTCAGGTTTAAGTCAAACAGCTCTTTACTTTATAGGTGGACTTTTGAAGCATGCATCAGCTTTATTGGCTTTTACAAATCCAAGCACAAACTCTTATAAGAGATTGGTGCCTGGTTATGAAGCACCAGTTAGTATATGTTATGCAACTGCAAACAGAAGCGCTGTAATTAGAATACCAGGCTATGCAAATAGACCTGAAACCAAGCGTTTTGAATTTAGATCCTCTGACGCTACCTGCAACCCATATCTTGCATATTCAGCAATGTTGATGGCGGGACTAGATGGAGTAATAAACAAGATAGATCCTGTAGCTGAAGGCTTCGGACCTTATGATGTTAATATATTTGATCTAGATGAGGAATCAAAGAAGAAGATTAAGGGTCTTCCTAAATCACTGGAAGAGGCACTAGAAGCCCTTAAGAACGATAATGATTTCTTGCTGAAAGGTGGAGTATTTACAAAAGAGTTTATAAATACTTGGATCAAAGTAAGATACGAAAAGGATCACAAGAAAGTTAGTATCATGCCGCATCCTGAAGAATTTGCAATGTACTACGATCTATAAAACATAAATATGCGGATACAGATTGATTTCCATCAAGCAATGCTTGATGGATTTTTTTCTAATGAGTTATAATAATTATATAAATATAAAGGGGTGGTATTATGGAACAGAAAATAAAAAATACAATTGATAATCTCAAGAAAAATAATTTTGATGTGAAATATTTTGAAAACTCAAAAGATGCTGTGCAAGAAATTTTATTAGAGATTCATACGGAAGACGTAGTGGGCATTGGCGGATCAATGACAATAAAAGAATTGCAGCTTGACGCGCTACTCAAGGAGCGTGGCAATACAGTTCATTGGCATTGGTTAGAAAAAACTCCAGAGGATATGAACAAAGCTCGTCAGTTTGCAGCTCAATCAGATGTATACTTAACCAGTACAAATGCTTTAACACAGGATGGAAAGCTAGTAAATACGGATGGTACGGGAAACAGAGTAGCAGCAATGTTCTATGGACCCAAAAAAACAATTGTAGTGTGCGGTGTAAACAAGCTGGCAGAGGATGTTGATTCTGCACTTGAAAGAATTGAAATGAACGCTTATAAGAATGCAAGAAGACTTAAATTAAGTACACCCTGCGCAATAAATGAAAGCTGTACAGACTGCAGTAGTCCTCAAAGAATGTGTAATATAACCACAATAATTCGTAAGAAACCAATGCAAAAAGAAATTACAGTAATACTTATAAACGAGGAATTAGGATTCTAAGAGGAATATTATTTTTCTGAATGTTCTCAATATGGCTTTTCAAAAAAACTTTGCAGGAATATTTACATATATGTTGAATAAACATTGTTGTTACAATAAAATTTTAACCATACCACAAAAATTTTAAATATGTTATAATATAGTATATGAGTAGACAAAATTTATACTTTATTTAAACAAAACATTTAATGTTTACAGAATAGTTAAGGAGTGATTAAATGATTAAAAATTTCGAAGAACTTATTGAAGCTGCTAAAAAGCAAGGAGTCATGAGATTGGCAGTTGCAGCTGCACAAGACGTTGACGTTTTAAAGGCTGTTGCAGAAGCGAAGGAAATGGGACTAGTTGAGCCAATACTAGTTGGAGATCAAGAAAAGATAATCGAGATCATGAAAAAACTCAATATCACAAATGAATTATATGAAATAATACATGAACCTGATTTAATTCAAGCTGCCAGAAAAGCTGTTGAGCTAGTTAGCACAGGTGAGGCAGAATTCCTTATGAAGGGAATACTTCAGACTGCAGATATATTAAGAGCTGTTCTAGATAAGGAAATCGGTTTAAGAACAGAGAACTTACTAAGCCATGTTATGGTTTATGAGGTTCCAACTTACCATAAGCTTCTGTTTTTAACAGATGGAGGCATGAATGTAGCACCGGATTTAGGTCAAAAGGTACAAATACTAGAAAATGCAGTAATAGCATGTAAAGCATTAGGAATGGATAGTATAAATGCTGCTTGCTTAGCAAGTGCAGAAGTTGTAAATCCAAAAATTCAAGCGTCTGTAGATGCTAAAGCCATAGCTGATATGAAGGATAAATGGGATGCCCTAGGCGTTTCAGTAATAGGACCTGCAGCCCTTGATTTAGCAATAAGCAAGGAAGCTTGTGAACATAAAGGGTATCATGAACCTGGCGCAGGTGAAGCAGATATTCTTTTGGCGCCTTATATTGAAGTTGGAAACGCACTAGGCAAATCTTTAACATATTTTGCAGGTTCTAAATCTGCTGGTGTAATTATGGGTGCAAAAGCGCCGATAGTTCTTGTTTCAAGAGCAGATTCATCAGAAGCTAAGCTTCTTTCCATCGCTCTTGGAAGTCTGATTTCAGGTCAAAATAAACCACAAAAATCATCATGTGGTGGTGGCTGCGGCGGTTGTAACTGCGGCGGACACTAAAGATATAGATAGAATGTAAGGGGGAAAAAAATTGAAAAAGTTAATGTCAGGTAATGAAGCAATTGCCAGAGGTGCATATGAAGCTGGCGTAACAGTTGCGGCAGCATACCCAGGTACACCAAGTACTGAAATACTAGAAAACATGATTGATTACAAAGAAAATATTTACAGTGAATGGTCACCTAATGAGAAGGTTGCTTGTGAAGTTGCAATTGGTGCATCTATAGCAGGCTCAAGAAGCTTAGCTGCTATGAAGCACGTTGGTGTAAACGTAGCCGCTGACCCAATTTTTACCTATACTTACCTTGGAGTTAATGGTGGTTTTGTATTGGTAACTGCAGACGACCCAAGCATGCATAGTTCACAAAATGAGCAGGACAACAGATATTATGCAAAATTTGCAAAAATGGCAATGATTGAGCCATGTGACAGTCAAGAATCAAAGGATTTCCTTAAGGAAGCATACAAAGTAAGTGAAGAATTTGATATTCCAGTTCTATATAGAGTGACAACAAGAGTATGTCATAGCAAGAGCTTAGTTGAACTAGGTGAAAGAGAAGAAGTTGGATTCAAACCATATGTAAAGAGAACAGATAAGTTCGTTGCTACACCTGCAAATGCTAAAATAGCGCATGGTGTATTGGAGAAGAAGCTAAAGGCTCTTGAGGCCTATGCCAACACTTCACCACTTAACGTAACAGAGTATAATGAAAATACAAATATAGGTATCATAACAGCTAGCGTTTCTTATTTATATGCAAAGGAAGTATTCGGTGATAAGGCTTCATATCTAAAGCTAGGCTTCACATACCCGCTTCCAATGGATTTAATCAGAGATTTTGCTTCAAAGTTTGATACAGTTTATGTAATAGAAGAATTAGAGCCGTTTATGGAAGAACAAATCAAAGCAGCTGGAATTAAGTGCATAGGTAAAGAGCTTATACCTAATATGTATGAGTTAAATCCTGATATCATTGCAAAGGCACTTCTAGGAATTACAACTGAAAGCAAAACCGTTGATACAAATGTAGTTGCAAGACCTCCTGTACTATGTGCAGGCTGCCCGCACAGAGGCTTCTTCTATACAATGTCTAAGAAGAAGAATACTGTTGTGGCTGGAGATATTGGCTGCTACACACTTGGAGCTATGGAGCCTCTAAATGCATTAGACTCAGTAATATGCATGGGTGCTGGCATCAGTGCTGCTATGGGTATGGCAAAGTCCTTCGAAGTAACAGGCAGAGATACAAAGGTATTTGGAGTAGTTGGAGATTCAACATTCTTCCACTCTGGAATTACTGGAGCAATAGATGTTGTTTATAATAAGGGAAAAATGATACCGGTTGTATTAGACAA
>JARBUB010000233.1 GCA_029239905.1 Clostridia bacterium | reverse complement strand
TCAAGCTCTAGCTCCTCAAGCTCTAGCTCCTCAAGTTCCACTTCCTCAAGCTCCTCAAGTTCAAGTTCCTCTTGCTCGTACCCATTATACTGGTGTCAAAAGTGCAGTCACAAATGTCGCAAAAGATACCACTTCAGTTAAGAATATGATTATGAAGCTGTTTGATGCAAATATCAAATATTCACCAGGACAGTACGTTGAAGATTTAAAGATAGTAGAGGTAATTGGCGAGGGCAGATATGGAATATGTTATCTAATAGCCGATGGCAAAGACCTTCGTATACTTAAACAGCTTAAGGGAAAAATGCACCATGAAAATCCTCTGAATATACATTATGAGGAAGAAATTCTAAAATCTCTAAAGCATGAAGAAATACCCAAGTTTATAAGGAAAATTGAGGATAGGAATTTAACAGGATATGTACTGGAATATAAGCAGGGCATAACCTTAGAATCTATGATCTTTAACCAAAGACATGTATTTACTAGAGGTGAAATATATTTTATTGGTAAAAGACTGATTAATATACTAAGTTACTTGCATGAAAAGGGAATTGTTCACAGAGATATAAGGGTTCCTAATGTTTTATTTAATAGCAAGGATATCTATTTAGTGGATTTTGGATCTGCAAGATGGATTGATAATAAAAGGTATAAGGCAGACATAGATTATTCTTATCTAGGAGATTTTTTAATACATCTTTACTACACATCATTAATAGATGTATCCAAGGAAGATAAGCCATGGTATGAAGAATTGGTTTTAAGTCCTAAGGAACTCATATTTCTAAAAAAACTTATGGGAATTGAAAGAAGATACAAAAACATAAATGAAATAATAATAGACTTTGAAGAAATATTTACAACCTCATAGAAATCTATTGACCTTTGAGTTACTCAAACCTTTATACTTAGATTCTCAATGCAAAGAAAATCTATAAAGGTATAATGGGGGAAATTATTGTGGATATCAATGTAATAGGGGTTCCTGTTTATTATGGTGCAGATAAGAGAGGCGTAGAGTATGGACCTGACAAGTTAAGAGAAAAAAAGCTGTCAAGTATTCTAGGCAGGCATAATCATCAAGTTTATGACCTTGGCAATATACATGTTCCAGAGGTTAAGGAGTACAATAAGTTCTATTCACATTCAAATATGAAATATCTAGATACAATTGTAGAGATTAGTAAGAACTTAGCGCATTCAGTATATTCTTCATTGAAAGCAGAGTGTTTTCCATTGGTAATTGGTGGAGACCATTCACTTGCACTAGGCAGCATTTCCGGTGTTAGTCGTGCGAATAAAGACTTTGCAGTTATTTGGATGGATGCTCATGGGGATATTAATACCCATGATACCAGTGGAAGCGGGAACATTCATGGTATGCCATTAGCTAAGGCAATGAATGTAGGTCATGAAGATTTAACCAATGTGTATTTTCAAGGCCAAAAGGTAAATCCAGAAAATGTGTTCATATTAGGCGCAAGAGATCTTGATCTTGGAGAAATTGAATTAATCAACGACATGAAGTTAAATGTTTATTCTGCAGATGAAATTAATGATAGAGGAATTCATGTAGTTGTACAAGAAGTTTTAGATAAAATAAAGGCTAGAAATATCGAGTACATTCATTTGAGCTTCGATCTTGATTTCATTGATGCAATGTATGTTCCGGGGACAGGCACACCAGTTTCAGTTGGTGTAAATGTAGAAGATACGAAGGAAGCGTTAAAGATGCTTGCAGAGACAAAGTTGATAAAATCTATGGATTTTGTTGAATTGAATGTTTTGCTTGATAAGAATGATGTTACAGCTGAGCTTGCAATTGATCTGTTGGATTGGACATTTAGACACATATAAATAATAGCTGAGGGAGTATCCTATATGTTTAGTGCAAAACATATAGGATACTCCCTCAGCTATTATTTTTTATAATCTGGCCTAATAAGATTTCATTATAAATGCAATAAGAATAAGAAGCGCCATGTGTGCAGGATAGAAAATATAGCCCACATACTTATTAAGCTTAATCCAGCTTGGATTTATTACTTCCAATCCCAAAATAGGAATCAATGCAAAAACACCCCATGCATTAAAATAGTATCTTTGCAGCTGTGAATATCCACTTTCAAGGTCAAGCTTACTCCATATATATTTATAATTGAATAGGTTGTCCCAAAATAATACCGATGAATATGCAGAGTTCCATAACGCAACTCTGTAATAACCATGGAGAATATATAAAAATATAATACCTACTACAGCGGCCACGGGCTTTTCCTTAAAGATGTGAAATAGTAAGACTAGGGCCAATGCTAGCAAGCCGTACTCCAAATAGAAGTCCTTTACAACGAAGCTTATTACTTCGGGAATAATAATTGTTATAACAGTCAGGCTTAGTAAAGCTACACCATATAGAAGGTGCTTATAATTCTTATCCTTAATAAAGCTTTTCATGTTCAAGATGCCCATATCATAGGCATAAAGCATCCCTATGCCGACTAAAAATGTAAACAAAACATTAAAATGAAGAGGATTAAATTTCATTTCTGGACTAAAAAAAGAGTAAGGTACTTGTGTTATTAAAGCAAATAAGGAAAGTCTCAAAACGTATTTTTTGAGATTAGATGTCCGAGAGTATCCTAAGGCAATCTGATAGGCGAAGATTGGAAATGCCAATCTACCTATAATCCTGAAGAGCATCTCATTTGGAAAATACATATAACCAATATGATCAACAAGCATTGTGGCCAATGCCAGAAGCTTTAGCAGATCATTTCTATGTGCATTTCGATATACTGCTTTTTTTTCGACTGCCAGTGTTTCCATCTAAATTCCTCCTGCAATTTCTGCCTACTTCAAACAATTATATCATTTATTATCTAGTGAAGCAGAACTTTTAGAAGAAAAGTCGTGGCGACAGGAACGTATATGGAGGTAAATGCATAGAAGCAAGTTACCCCAAAATTTAAATATAGATAAACTTTCTCTACAAAAGTCAAAGGCTGCGATTTATACTTAATATGTTAGGCTAAATAGGGCACTGCGTTATGTATTAAGAATATAACATAAATATAGTTGCAACCTGCGGCACTCATTTTGCTAAAACCAAGAAGCAAAGGGATATAATACAGAGGTAATATAATTAGATGGGAGGAATTATTTGTGGAAAAACATAGAGATATAAATTCAATGGATGAAGTAAGAAAAGTTCTTAAGAAATTTCAAGATTTATATGCAAATAAAGATACAAGCCAGATCGAGGATTATGTAAAGGACACTTTTTCATTTAAGGAAGGGCTTGCTGTTCTCGGAAGTGGGATGAATCAATGGTGTTTCAATGCCGAGGATATAACAGCTCTTATTAAATCCCATATGAGCAATGAAAACAACTATTGGAGAGAAGTAGATTTTAAATTTGAGACCGCCAAGGTTTTTGCAAATAAAGATGTCGCTTGGGTTGTTTCAATTGGAAATATCAGAAATACATTACCCGAGCACGAACAAATAGAAGACACAATAAACAAAGTAAAAGATATTTTAAGCAGAGAGAAAAAATCAAAAGAAAACACACTGGATGCAGCAAGGAAAATTGCTAACCTGCTATTAGAAACTGATAAGGGTGAGAGTTATGTGTGGCCATTTAGATTTACCTGTGTACTTGTAAATGAAAATGATACCTGGAAGTTTCACCAAATGCAGTTTTCCCTTGATTCAGAATCATGGTCATATAGATTTATTGATGAAAGCTATGATATGAGCACATTTGAAATGTCAAAAGCTAATTCAAGTGAAGAAATGAATGAAATTAGAAAAGTACTTCAGGTATTTCAAGATGGTTACACAAAAAGAGATATAAGTTATGTTGATGAGTATATGAAGGAAGTTTTCCTATCTGATGAGAACTTGGTAGTAATAGGAACAGATGCCGAGGAGCTTTGCTTAGGAATCGATGCCACCAGAGGAATCATTGAATCAGATTGGAAATATTGGGGAAATTTCAAGCTAAACGTTGAGGATGCTATACTATGTGTGAATGGGGACGTTGCTTATTTTACTACAAAGGCAAAGTTAGACAGAATAATATCAAGAGACATAAGCTAATGAAAGTACTTCATGATACTTTAGATTTTCTTTATGAAAATGAAAAAGGTGAGACTTTTATCACACCAATGAGGTTTTCTGGGGTATTAGTAAAAAAGGAAGGGAAATGGCTTATTCAACATGCACAATACTCAGATTATACGGATGGAAAGCCAGGTGTGAGAATCGCGACGTAATATTGTGAAGTTCACATTTTGCAGCAAAAAGTTCAAGCGCCAGGGCTTAGGGAAGGTTTGTCAATAAGGTAGTACTGTGATAGTATAGAAGCATATAAGAGAAGACTTATATGCTTTTTTTTGTATATTTTAAGTGTGTAATGATTCATTTGAAAAGTAGAAATTGTGAAATAAATACAATTCTCATATATAGAAAACTAAAGGTTAGTCAAAGGAAGGCCAATAAATGAAATTTTTGTTGAGTGAAGCGATTATAAGGAAGTTATGTGGGAACACCTCCTATAAAAAAGGCAAGGCCTATTATGAAGCGGGAAAAGTGAACATCAAGAGCTACAGCGTAGATAGCACTGTTATAGAGGCTGATGTATTAGGTAGAGAAGGGTTTCATGTTACTGTAAGTCATGATGAAAGCGGGGATATTCATGCTGAGTGTACCTGCCCGACCTTAGCTTCTGTTAATAACTACTGCCAGCATATTGCAGCTGTTCTTATATGTATGAAGCATATGCAGAAAGCAGGAAGTTCATCAAAACGTTCATCGTCTTCTCTAAAAGGTGAGTTAACAGAGGAGAAAAAAGAACTTCATTCAGGGGATACATCTAATTACCCAAATACTTCAATAAAGGACCACCAATTAGCAAATAAAATGATAAATCTATTCCAGAATAAGCCGACATCCACCAGTGGTAGTCAGCTGTACTTTGAAACCAGGGAAAAGCTTAATGTAGAATTTATCTGCAGACCTGTTTTTATGGGCAATGAGGGGTACATGTTTGGAGTTCAGATGAAAGTGGGGCTTAAACAAGTATATATAATACCAAGATTAAGTGATTTTCTAAATAAAGTCTACATAAGAGAGCTCTATGAAAGCTCTGCACATTTCACATACAACCCAGCCATTCACAGTTTCCAAAAGGAAGTTGATGCAGTAATTCAGCTTCTAATTAACATTTGTCAGGATAGCAAAGCATATAATCAAAGCTCAAATGTCCGTTCTATTCATAATGATAATATCAGAGAAGGCAGTATGATTCTGATTTCACCTTCCTATTGGCAGAACCTATTGCAGTTGCTTTTGGCAGCGACTGCAGTAAAGATAGAACATAAGGGCATTACATACAATGGGATTCATTTATCCAATGAGTCAATTCCCTTAGAATTTGAGCTTGAAGAAGCAAAATCAAAAGCGAGAGGCTTCCAGTTGGAGATAAAAGGGCTAAATAAGATAATAATTTTGCAGGCTTATGGTTATGTATTTTCTGAAGGAAAACTGATAAGACTGCCAAAGGACGACTGCAATAGACTCATTGAAATAAAGCAAATGATGGATCATTCAGATCAGCAGCAGCTCCTTATATCTGTAGAACAAGTAGACAACTTTGTAAAAACTGTAGTGCCAGGACTCGGAAGGCTGGGCTATGTGAAGATTGCCCAATCCGTCTCAGAAAGACTTGTAAAAACACCTCTTAAGGCAAAGTTATTTTTAGATCGTGTAAATAATCGATTGCTTGCCGGATTAGAGTTTCATTATGGAAATATCGTATTAAATCCTATTGAAGAAAGTGGACAAGAGCTCAGATATAACCCTACTTTGATGCGTGAAGGCGACAAGGAGCAGAAAATTATCAAGGCCATGGATGACAGCTCATTTATAAGAACGGATAGTGGATTTTACCTGCAGGATGAGGAAAAGGAATACGATTTCCTATATCATGTTGTCCCAGTCTTAGAAAAAGTGGCACAAGTATATGCAACCACGGCTGTAAAAAATCGTGTTGTTAAAGACTATGTAGGTCCTAAGGTAAAGGTGGATGTAGATGAGAGAACCGATTGGCTATCCTTCCGTTTCGATATCCAAGGGATTCCTGAATCAGAAATCCGAAAACTTCTGACTTCTATGAGGGCCAAGGATAAGTATTATCGAATGAGAAATGGTTCCTTATTGTCCTTGGAAACCAAAGAATTTCTTAGATTAGACCAGTTTTTTTGTGAGGTGGGAGTTTCTGCAGAGGATATAGCCAGAGAAGAAATTCGTTTACCACTCATGAATGGGCTGAAGCTAATTGACACGCTTCAGGAAGAGAATCTTGTTGAGCAGGGGCAAAGACTCCGCGGATTAATGGATGATTTACAAAATCCAAAAGAGTTAGATTTTGTTATACCAGATAGTTTAACTTCAGTCCTTCGGGATTATCAAAAGGTTGGATTCCAATGGTTTAAGATGCTTGCGGAATATAGGTTTGGAGGCATTCTTGCAGATGATATGGGACTTGGCAAGACAATTCAGAGTATAGCATTTATTGTCTCGGTATTGCATGACATTCAGACAAGAAAGCTGCCAGCATTAATCGTATGTCCTTCTTCACTTGTCTATAATTGGGCCAGCGAATTAAGAAAATTTGCGCCAGAGATAAAAGCATGTATCGTTGATGGAAATAAGGAGAAAAGGAGCACTATTCTAGAGGATATCTCTGCTGTGGATGTAGTCATTACTTCATATCCATCCCTACGAATGGATTCAATACTGTATCTTCAACAATCCTTTCATACTGTGTTCTTTGACGAGGCGCAAGCATTTAAGAATCCTGAAACACGGACTGCTAAGACGGTTAGGAGGATTCAAGCTGAGTATCGTTTTGCCCTTACAGGAACACCAATCGAGAATTCCTTAGAAGAGCTTTGGTCAATTTTGAACGTTGTATTTCCAAGCTTACTGCCGGGGAGAAAGGCATTTAACGAATTGACTCGGGATGTCGTAGCCAAACGAGTAAGTCCGTTTATTCTGCGCCGGTTGAAAAGTGATGTCTTGGAGGAATTACCAGAGAAAATTGAATCTATACAGTCATCTGAGTTAAGCCTTGAGCAGAAAAAGTTGTATGCGGCTCATTTGGCACAATTAAAGCATGATGCATTAAAGCATTTAAACAAGGGTAACTTGAAGAAGAATAAAATTAAGATACTTGCTGGATTAACTAGACTTCGACAGTTATGTTGTCATCCTGCCTTATTTGTTGAAGGGTATAAAGGAGGCTCGGCAAAGCTTGATCAATTAATGGAGATTTTGGAGGAGTGTCGGATTACCGGAAGAAGGGTACTGATCTTCTCTCAATTCACTAAAATGCTAGATATTATTGGACGGGATTTAGCATATCAAGGAATGTCATATTTTTATTTGGATGGTCAAACACCTCCCTCAGAACGTTTAGAGCTTTGCAATAGATTCAACGAAGGAGAAGGAAGCTTGTTTCTCATATCCTTAAAGGCAGGGGGGACTGGATTAAATCTGACAGGTGCAGATACTGTGATTCTTTATGATCTATGGTGGAATCCTGCAGTAGAACAGCAGGCGGCAGACCGTGCCCATCGTATGGGACAGAAAAATAAGGTACAGGTAATAAGATTAGTCGCTAGAGGGTCCATTGAAGAAAAAATAAATGAGCTCCAAGAAAAAAAGAAAAACCTGATTGGTGAAGTAATCGAGGCAGGTCAAGAGGATTTGTCTACAATTACGGAGCAAGATATTATGGAAATATTGATGATTAAATAGGAAAACCTGAATCACTTAAAAATACCCAATCCACAGTGAAAGCTTTTCAAAGTAGATTGGGTATAAAGAAATTCTATGTACAAGTAGCTGTGATATCAGTCATGCTGTCAACCATACTATCAGTGAGATTGATTCGAAGTGTAGTAGCATAGATTTTCACCATAATTCTCTTAATGTCAGTGGGTACAGACTCTTCATTGACCCTAGCAACAAATTTGATAATAAGATTTACATTGTTCTTGAATTCACGGATACTCATTTTTGCCTCCTATTATATATATTGTATACATAATATAATTCGGATAGCAAAGATAAAATAAGGGATTATTTTTTATGTAAAATATGACAATGGAAAGGAAAGGAAAACTATATGGTTGTTCAATGGATTGTATTATCTATCTTTATCGGCTATGTTGCATTTTCATATATGAAACGTTATCCGCTTAATACAAGGGTGCTGCCAATAATTGCATTGCTAATCATATCTTTGGTTTTGATGTTCCCGATATTCCCTTTTTCTATTTTGACACTTTTAGGGCTGTTCTTATTTGAATGGCTATGGATTTTATTGGCCTTGGTCTTATTTATTGAGATGGTGATAAGCAGGAACAAAAGAATATTAATGCTTGTTTTAGGGGTTATCTCTATTATGATATACCTATACCTTCGCAGGGTGATTTAAGTTCCTCAGAGACTGCATATATGTTTAATGCATAAAATAAAGAGGCGGTGCACAAGTAAATTTGTGCACCGCCTCTTTATCTACTCTTTTATTAGAACCTTTGTTACTTCGGCAATATAAAGTGTATGATAATCCTTCTCTGGATAGTTCTCTTGGTCTATTTCCCTTGCAATAAAGCATTCTGGATTAAAGTCTTGGGCGTATAGCTTCTTACATA
>JARBUB010000232.1 GCA_029239905.1 Clostridia bacterium | reverse complement strand
TTAAGACAATAAAAGCCTTTATCTGTCTCAATTCTAAAACAGTTGCGCTCCGGCACAATCTGTTTTATTTTAAAGCCCAGCAGCCCGAAAAAACTAGCATCCAGGTCATAAGAAGCAAGCAGTTCCCGCTCCTTCTGCCTATCCTCCCCAGTAAATATTTCAAAACTCATAAATTATCACATCCTTAAAACAAGGGTTTTATAACGGGGAAAATCTTGTTATAGGGTTCTGTAATCTTCTAAAACCTCTAGGACCTGCCCCTTGCGTGCTTCCTTCTTTATGGCCCTTTCCAACTTATAGCAAAGCTCTGCCTCTGTGAAGTTCTTTTTCCTTCCATAGTAGCGCTCTATGACCTTATAAAAATGCTTTGGCTGCAATATCAAGGCTTGAATGACTTTGATAGATCTTCTGTCCAGCTTAATAATCCTGGAATATGCCTTAAGAGCAGCCCCAGCAAGCTCTGCTTTATTTCTCCCAGTGAAGCTTTCTAGCATTGTAGCTATATCCGCTTCCCTAATATCATAGGCGCAGTTTTCCAGATTTATTACAAAAACCGCTCCTTGATCATCCAATAGTAAAGAATGACGTCTATACTCACTATGAATTAATTGGTTTTGCTTCATGGACTGCTGAACCTTCTCTAAGTAACCAAAATTGCGAAGTATAAGATATGCGTTAAACATCTTTTCATAATATTCCTGTGCACATTTTTCATAAATCTTGTCAAACTTGGTAAGGATCTTTTTATCTTGAAGACCTTTGCCATATTTCTTAATATTTATAGAATTGGCCTTAAACTTATCCATCCATTTTCCCCAATCTACTCTTGCATGCCCGCCTTGGGGTGGTACAAAATTTTCACCTGCTTTGTGCAGCAACGCTAAAGCTTCTGCTATCTTGGCTGCGGCTTCAGGAGTCCTTATCTCCATTACATTTCCTCTAGTATAATCTTGAACGATATATCTGCTGGTGTTATATTCAAAGCTGCATCCATCTGACTGAGTCTTATTTATCCGGCTCATGTTGCAGAAGCCTCTATCATAAAGGTATTGGTAGGCAGATGCTGCAAACTGCAATTTAGCATCGTCCCTTTTTACCTTTTTCAGCATTTTTGTACCGCAGT
This sequence comes from Clostridia bacterium, assembly GCA_029239905.1. Taxonomy (GTDB): domain Bacteria; phylum Bacillota; class Clostridia; order Lutisporales; family Lutisporaceae; genus GWB2-37-7. The sequence continues at coordinate 3,514 of JARBUB010000232.1, read as the reverse complement.
CTGTATACAAAAGAATCCCTTTGTCTCCTTCATGCATGTTAATGATATTAATGCCATATTCTGATTCAATAAGTTTTTTTATATCATCTCTTTTTATTCTTGTATATGTTCCAGACATAAAATTATCCCTCCCAACTTTTCAAAGATGGTTGTCAGCGGTGTTTTTTATGATTTTTTAAGTTACTGCTAATTATTTTTTTCTTCTCGCGCTCCAGCTTTTCTATCTTTTCCTTTTGCTTATTTAGTTTTTTTAACTGTTTTATTTCTTCCTTCATTTGTTCAATATACTTTTCCATCTGTTCTTCCTTCCCATCATTGGGTCCATAGATATTTTCTATCAGGCCGCTCTCATTATTTCTATCATTCATAAGATCACCCCTTAATTTCCATTAAAACTTCTTAAGAAACCTTTCTCTTATTTCTTTATCTTGAACAACCCTTTCCAATCTAAGCATAAAATACTCCATAGTCCAAGGCTGATGCTCTACATAATACTGCAAGCCCACTTGCCAGAAATCTTGAGGATATACCATGAAGGATTTTATTACACCTATGTCATCATCACTCAAAGCGTAGTATTTACTATATTCATTTATTATGAAATCAGCCTTGCTTAAGTCCCAAACACCATGCCGCATATTCCTTATTACAATGCTGGCAACATCATGAAGTCTTGTATCCATTATGCTGTAGTCAAAATCTATCATATAAATGTTGTCATCCGGCGTCCTTAGGAAATTGTGGTTCGCCATATCATGGTGGCAGAATTCTCCCAGCTCTTGACTTTCTAAAGATATCTTGCTGTATGCGCTCTTGTTCAACAGGTCTATGCTCTCCCTGCCTTGATTCCAGAAATAAGTCAGATGCTTCGCAAAGACTTCATCAAATTGATCCATGTATTCCTTTTCTTCGATGATCTTGCTAAACTCTAACAGTTCAATACACTTCTTATTGAATTTAGTAGTCCACTTATTATAGAGAATTCTTGGCTTTGCACCTTCTGGTATTTTATAGCCTATGGTTGCATCATGAAAGGCTGCAGCAGTCTTAATAATATCTTTTAGGTCCTCCGGATTTTTAAACTTGCACTCTCTGCTTTCAACCCAATCCATGACATAATAAATATGTTTGTCATCTTCCACGCATATACTGCCATCTAAGCAAGTATTATAGGGTATTGCGAACTCAAAGCCATTTTGATGCAAATGGTTTACAGCAGAGTACATAAACAAGAAATAGGAAGGACTCATATGTGCTCTTTTGATACATTTGATACCTTTATCTGTATCCGCTTTGTATATGTTTTTTATTTGCTCCACACTGTAAATCTTGAATCCGTAAAGATCTTCTATGGTTTTTAAATCCATCAACCTTCCCCCTTTATTAGGAGCTTTAAACCTCATTATAATAACTATTATATGTAGGGGTATAACATATTGTGTTATTTGAATGGCCATATTTGAAAATATGCAACCTTTACAATCTATTATCATATAATGAAACGTATGCACTTAATCAAACCTTGGGAGTGATCTAATGCAAATATGCGTCGATACCAGAGGAGCAAAGCTATATGCCGGAACAGGCATAGGCACTTATACTGCAAGACTTATGGAAAATATCATGTCAATTGATGATACAAATTCATATACTTTCTTTTGGCCTAATGGAGGTTATGATTTTATGCTTGATAAGTCAAACATAAGTGTTACTCTCTTTGGCGAAAAGAATAAGAGGTTTTGGGATGAAAGCTATTTACCCTCGCTTATTTCCCGCAGGGGTTTTGAAGTCTTTCATCTACCGCAAAACGGCTTAGGGCTGCCCCAAAACAAAAGCTGCCCTTATGTAGTTACAATACATGACCTCATTCCATATACGATGCCGGAAACCTGCGGCAAAAGTTACCTTGACCGGTTTATGGAACAAATGCCTTACATCATTGATGCGGCAGATAAGATAATAACTGTATCTGAGTATTCCAAGCTGGATATCATAAGGTTTTTTAATACCCCTGCAGAGAAGATTAAGGTTACACACTTGGCAGCAGACAGCGGCTTCAAACTAATGGATAAGGAAAAGGCGTGGCAGTTCCTTAAACAAAAATACAACTATACAGGAGACTATATTTTGTATCTCGGGGGATTCAGCCCCAGAAAGAATGTGGATGGCTTGTTAGAAGCCTTTCGAAGACTTGTTAACGAATTGCCGGGACATTATGATTTGATGCTTTTGGGTGCCTCAAAGGACAATCACTATGAGCTGAAAAAGAAAATCGATGATTTGGGCATCGGTGATCGAACTGTATTCGCTGGCTTTGTACCCTATGAGCATCTGCCTTACTTCTATAACTGTGCTTCTGTATTTGTGTATCCATCCTTCTATGAAGGCTTTGGATTACCACCTTTAGAGGCTATGACCTGCGGCACACCGACAATAACCAGTAATGTAACCTCCATACCTGAAATTGTTCAAGATGGAGCAATCACAATTGATCCCAACAATACTGATTTGCTGACAGATAATATATATGAAGTATTGACTAATCTAGACCTGAGACGGAACTTGATTGAAAAGGGCTTACGGCGGGCGTACAATTTCTCTTGGAAGAAAACCGCTATAGAGACCATTAAGGTTTATGAAGAATTGATGTAATTAAGAATTTGGAGTTAATTTTCAATTTAGGAAGATATTCTTTGTCTAAGGAACGAATTTTCTTTCGATTAGCTTCAGCAGCAACAGAAGACTTGCTTTGAGAGCTGTAGCTCTGGAGAAGGGCAAAGCAAGTTTCTTCGAGGTATTCAAAGAATAATACTTAAAAAGTATTATTCTCTTGGGTCGATGAAGCCTTACTCCAGAAAGTTATTCCTTATGCAAAGTGTTCAGTGCACTATATACTATGATTCCAAATAGGTTAAATCAAATCTAAACAAAAGGGCTGGGAGTAATCCCAGCCTTAAATATATACCTCATATTCTTCTTCTGCCCCCAAGGTTTTGAGCAGTTGCTTGATATCCTGGTCCCTATCTTTTTTGCAAACCAATATCACATCATCTGTCTCTACTACGATCAGATCCTCTACCCCCACTGCCGCAATAAGCCTTTTATCTCCATATAGTATGCAGTTGCGAGAGTCCAAGGTCTTTACAATACCACTTTTGGAATTTCCATTGTCGTCTTTTTCTAGATACCTTTCAAGGGCAGTCCAGCTTCCAATGTCATCCCACATAAAATTTGTTTCCATAACAAATACATCATTTGATTTTTCCAATATGCCATAGTCAATAGATATTCCGTCAATTTCCATGTACTCCTGCTCCACTACTTCTGCCTCACGCTCTGTATCAACTGCTTCACTTATTTTCATCAAGCATTCATACATATCCGGCAAAAACTCCTTATACTGCTCTAATAGCACAGAGGCCTTCCAAATAAACATCCCGCTATTCCAGAGATAGGTTCCCTTCTCTATAAATTCTTGAGCCTTTTCTTTGTTGGGCTTTTCGGTAAACCTCTT
>JARBUB010000231.1 GCA_029239905.1 Clostridia bacterium | reverse complement strand
GTCCTTATCCTCCTTGCATCATCAAAATATGCTGGTTCGCAGGCAGATGGACTTTTGCTTTGAGGCTGAAACTTGCTTAGAATTTCAATTTAATCATTTCCAGAAGATGGCGGGACTTTTATATCGCTATAATGAGGAGAATCAGTACTACTTGAGAGTAGCTTACAACGAAGAGAAACAACAAAACTGTCTTGGGATTTTGTGCTTTGATAAAGGGTTTTTCTCGATGCCTTTAGGAGATGATGAGATTCCGGTAGGAAATGGGAAGCTTTATCTTAGACTCACTGTCATAGGTAAGTATGGGGAATTCTCTTATGCAAAAGAAGATAAAAAGTGGGAAGTCATACCTTATCAGCTGGATGCAAGTATTTTATCCGATGAGTATGCAGCTCCCCTAGGCTTTACTGGTGCTTTTGTGGGAATGAGCTGTCAGGACATGATGGATAAAAACGCATATGCGGACTATTACTATTTCAGTTATAAGGTGATTGATTGAATAGCCTGTCTACAATAGATATAATGTTAATAAAAGGATTTATTTCAAGAATTATAAAGTTAAGATAGCTTTAATGAACTGAACTTGGATAGAGGGCAATGAAAGTAGGAGAAACATTCTTACTCATTATAAAAATTTGAGAAGCTGAGGTAAAAGGATTTGGTTACAATATATGATGTTGCAAAAGAAGCCGGATGTTCACCAACTACTGTTTCGAAGGCGTTTAACAATTACAGTGGTGTAAGTGATGCTACATTTAAAAAGATAATGGAAGCAGCAGATAAATTGGGTTATACAGTTAACACCAATGCAAGGGCTCTGGCTACGAAGAAGACATGGCTTTTGGGGGTGTTGTTTTCGGAGGATGTGAACACTGGAATAGCCCATCCCCATTTTAGTGAAATATTGCAAAGCTTCCAGGTGAGAGCTGGAGAGTACGGCTACGATGTAGTTTTTGTAAACAAACGATTGGGAAATAGAGAGGCGTCCTACCTTGAACACTGCAAATACAGAGGAGTAGATGGTGTTTTGCTTGCAGCGAATAAGATGTTTACGGATGAAATTCAGAGTGTGTTATCAAGTGAGATTAAATGTGTTTCAGTAGAAACGAATTATCCTAATCAGCACACGGTGATATCCGATAATCGGATGGGAAGCTTACAAGCCTTGGAATACTTATACTTCCTAGGACATAGAAAAATTGCGCATATTGCCTGTCCTTTAACTAGCGTAGCGGGACAAGAACGTTATAGTGCCTACAAGGAATTTTTAAAGTCTAAGGGCATAGAGGAAAATCCAAAGTATTTGGTAGAAACCAATGCATTTAAGGCTGAAGAAGGAATTGCGGCTGCAACACAGCTTTTGCAGCAAGCCTGGGACGATTTGCCTACAGCTATTTATTGTGGTTATGACGAAATTGCTTGTGCAGCTATGACAACATTTCGGGCACAGGGATTTAGAGTACCAGAGGACTTATCAATCGTAGGCTTTGACAATGTAGCAATTTCAGGCTTTACAACACCAACTCTTACGACCATAGAGCAAGATCGAGGGGCCATAGGACGAAATGCGGCAGATACATTGATTAAGATGATTGAAGGCAAGGAGCTTAATCAGCCTTTGGATATGCGAATTCCTACAAAACTTATTGTAAGAAATAGTTGTGCTCGTATATAGGGCACATTTGGGAGGCTAATTATGAATTTTGATAAAGACTTTATATTTGGCGTAGCCACTTCATCCTACCAAATTGAAGGTGCACATAATGAAGATGGAAGAACACCATCTATCTGGGATACCTTCTCAAGAACTGAAGGAAAAGTATTTAACATGGACAATGGAGACGTCGCCTGTGATCATTATCATAGATACAAAGAAGACGTTGCTATTATAAATGATTTAGGAGTAGACAGCTATAGATTATCAATTGCTTGGCCTAGGATTTTTCCTGAGAGAGGAAAGTATAATCCAAGAGGCATGGAGTTCTACAAGAACCTGCTGAGGGAACTTAAGCAAAATGGTATAAAAACAGCAGTGACATTATACCATTGGGATTTGCCACAGTGGCTGCAGGACATAGGTGGATGGGAAACTAGGATAAGTACAGAGCTATTTTTGGAATATGCAGAGATATGCTTTGAGGAGCTTGATGATTTAACAGATATATGGATAACACATAATGAACCATGGTGCGCATCAATTTTATCAAATGCATTAGGCGAGCATGCACCAGGGAAGAAAGACATTTCAGCTGCAATTAAGGTTGCACATCACTTGCTGTTATCCCATGGAATGGCGGTGGGGTTATATCATAAGTTGGGCTATCAAAAGCCCATAGGTATCACACTAAACCTTACTCCTTGTTATCCTGCAAGCGATAGCTTCTCAGATAAATTGGCTGCCTCAAATTTTGACGGCACCTTTAATAGATGGTTTTTGGAGCCTCTCTTTAAGGGCAATTATCCTCTAGATATCATAAATCTCTATGCCGCAAGAAGTGCAGACTTCGGATTTATAAAAAATGGGGATTTTGAAATCATAGGAGAAAAATGTGACTTCTTAGGAGTAAATTATTACAATAGGTCAATCATGGAATTTGACTCAATGTCTCTAACTCTATCAGGAGGAGCATATTCAAATTACCCTAAAACAGATATGGGATGGGATATCTCGCCTAATGAATTTATCGATTTAATTAAAATGATTCGTGATAAATATACCAGCTTACCAATTTATATAACAGAAAATGGTTCAGCTTGGGATGATGTCTTGGAGGAAGGCCGCATACATGATAAAGGCAGAACTGATTATCTAGTAGAACATCTGCAGGCAGTATCCAAGATGAATGAGATGGGCTTAAATGTTGCTGGGTATTACTACTGGTCCCTTATGGATAATTTTGAGTGGGGTCATGGCTACAGCCAAAGATTTGGAATTGTATATATAGACTTTGAAACTCAGAAGCGTATTAAAAAGGACAGCTACTATAAATATAAAGAGATTATAAAGACGCGCAGTATTTAAGCTTATTTTATAGGTAGGAGGGGTCTTATATGAGTGAGTTTTTTAAAGGGATTCATAAGATAAAGTTTGAAGGGGCAAAGACAGACAATCCGCTATCTTTCCGCCATTATAATCCTGATGCAATCGTTGGCGGCAAAACGATGAGACAACAGCTTCGATTTGCCATGAGCTACTGGCATACGATGTGCGGAGAAGGTACAGACATGTTCGGTAGAGGTACTGTAAATAAGGATTTTCATGGCAAGAACCCGATGGAAGTATTTGAGAACAAGGCTCACGCAGCTTTTGAATTAATGCATAAGCTTGATATTGATTTTTTTTGTTTTCATGATAGAGACATAGCACCTGAATATGAAGTCCTACAAGAAACAAATGAGGGCTTGGATAAAATCACAATACTGTTAAAGCAGCTGATGAAGCAGTACAACAAAAAGCTACTGTGGGGCACTGCAAATAACTTCAGCAACCCTCGCTATATGCATGGGGCAGGCACCTCCTGCAGTGCAGATGCATTTTGCTTCGCTGCGGCACAAATCAAGAAAGCACTGGAGATAACAACCGAACTAGGCGGTGAAGGCTATGTTTTCTGGGGTGGCAGAGAGGGTTATGATACCTTGCTAAATACTGACATGGGCTTAGAGCTGGATAATATGGCAAAACTCATGAGAATGTCAGTTGAATATGGAAGATCCATTGGCTTCAAAGGAGATTTCTATATTGAGCCAAAACCAAAGGAACCAACGAAGCATCAGTATGACTTTGATGTAGCTACTGTGTTAGGATTTTTGAGGAAATATCGGTTGGATAAAGATTTCAAAATGAATATAGAAGCAAATCATGCAACCCTGGCGCAGCATACCTTTCAGCATGAGCTCAGAGTAGCAAGGGTAAATGATGTGTTTGGCTCCATTGATGCAAATCAAGGAGATCTGCTATTGGGTTGGGATACGGATCAATTCCCTACAAACGTATATGACACAGCAATGTGCATGTATGAGGTGATTAAAGCCGGCGGATTTACAAAGGGCGGACTAAATTTTGATGCAAAGACCCGCAGAGGCTCCCATGAGTTAGAGGATATATTCTATTCATATATTGCAGGCATGGATGCTTTTGCGTTGGGCTTGAAGGTTGCGGATAGATTAATTGCGGATGGAAGAATTGATAAATTTGTAGAAGATAGATACGCAAGCTATAAATCAGGAATAGGAGCAGACATCGTGAGCGGCAAAGCTACTATGGCTGATTTGGAGAAGCATGCCCTGGCTCTTGGTGATGTAGTGAATTTGAAGAGCAGCAGGCAAGAATACTTAGAGAATATAGTAAATTCAATAATGTTTGAATAAGAGGGTGTTAACATGGCATACCTTTTGGGAATAGATATTGGGACGTCTGGCACAAAAACCGTTGCTTTTGATGAGCTCGGCAATGTCATGGCATCAAGTACGGTGGAATATCCATTGTTTCAGCCAAGGAACGGTTGGGCAGAACAGAATCCAGAGGACTGGTGGAAGGCTGTAGTTAAGGGTATAACAGCAGTTTTAGCTAGAAGCAGCATAAAGCCTGAAGACATAAAATCCATTGGTCTTTCAGGACAAATGCATGGCCTTGTTATGCTGGATAGA
>JARBUB010000021.1 GCA_029239905.1 Clostridia bacterium | reverse complement strand
TTACAGTAAAATATGTATAATATTTTGCTGTAGGGGGTGTGCTTTCTTATGGGAAGAAGTTAGCGTGAAGAGTATAGCGTTGGAATAAACAATGTAATATCTAGAGGAAATAACAGTAAGTGTTTTTTACAAAAACTAACCTTGAAATTCCTACAATTCAACAAATAGATACAAAAACTGCATGGTTTTTCATTTACATTGCATTATATATACTATATAGTTAAAATATACCAAAAAGTTGGATATAAAGGGGGTTGCCAAGCTAGGGTACGGCAGTTAATTTAATAAAAGATAGATAGATTATTAAATAACTACGTATAAACTAATAAATAATCTCTAGCAAAATAGATTTATATAAACGGGGGATATGGAATTGAAACAGAGGAGGAGACATCATGAAAAGTATCAAAAGAGTAATTGCATTAGTTAGTATATTCACTTTACTGTTATCAACCATATCAATGGCAGATGTGAGTGCATCTGATTACAAAGAGCATTGGGCTCAAAGTACTTTAGAATCATGGATTGCAAAGGGCTATTTCTCATCAAGTGATGGTAATATTCAGCCAAACAAAACAATAACAAGAGCTGAGTTTGTAAGCTATGTAAATAAGGTTTATAAATTTAGTGACAAAGCTGATATTAATTTTACTGATGTAAAGAATTCAGAGGCAGCCTATGATGATTTAGCAATAGCTGTTAAATCAGGTTATATTGTTGGTGAACCGAATGGGAGGTTTAATCCTAATAATACGATTACAAGAGGCGAAGTCGCTGTAATAATGGCTAGATTGCATAACCTTTCCGTTAAAGACAGAACCACTATACTAGCAAGCTTTAAAGATAAAGATACTATTGCTGACTGGTGTAAAGATTCTGCTGCAGCAACTGTAAATGCAGGATTTATGAAAGGAAATGGCAATTACTTTAATCCAAAAGGTCTAATTACAAAAGCGGAACTAGCTACATTGCTGGATAGAAGTGTAAAAGAATACTATAAGCTTGTTCTAGATAAATCAGGAACTTATGATATTTCCAATGTAAATGGGAATGTACTAATCGATGCCCCAGACGTTAATTTAAATGGAACTCAAATTTCCGGAAAACTTGTTATAAGCAAGAATGTTGGTAATGGGGAGATATTTTTAAGCAACGTCAATGTCAAAGATACAACTTTTGTAAATGGCGGAGGCGCTAATTCAATCCACTTTGTTAATACAACCTTGTCTGCCGTAGTTGTAGACAAAGAAGGTGCACAAGTAAGAATTGTAGCAGAGGGCACAACTAGGATTGATAAAGTAGATATTAGATCAGGCGCTAAACTTGAAGATAAAACAACTGCAAACATTGGATTTAATAATGTAATGGTTACTGGAACATTAAATGGCAATGAAACTGTAGTTTTATCAGGAGAGTTCACTACAGTAACCTTAAATGCAAAGGATGCAAATGTTGTAATCGAAAAGGGTAAGATTACTGAACTTAATATATTAATAAAGGCGAATATTGAAATTTTAGCAGGGGCTGTTCAGGATGTAATTGTATCCAAGGAAGCTGAAGCATCTAAGCTTGGTGTTTTTGACGGAGCGAGGATAGAAAATATTGAAATAGATGCAAAGCTGCAAATAGCCGGTAATGGTGACATTATAACTGCTCAGGTAAACGTGTCCGGAGTTGTATCTGAAATAGTCATAGAAGTTATTAAGAAAGTTGTCTCGATAACTGTAGAGTTAGTGCCTGTCGGTACAGTCGGTGATGTAGTCCTAGGAAATGATTCAAACCCAAGTACACCACCACCACCACCTACCACTCCTACTGTACCAAGTACACCTACAACACCAACTACGCCTTATGAGCCGCCTTCAAGACCAAGTGACCCTCCTGAGGACACTAGGATTCCTGTAACTGGTGTAAGCTTGAGTCATGAAACAGCAAGTGTAGAAGTGGGAAAATCAATACAGCTAAGTGCTATTGTCTCACCATCAAATGCAACAAGTAAAGGTCTTTTGTGGAGAAGCAGTGATATTACAATTGCTGTACCAGATAATAACGGCTTGGTAAAGGCATACGATACAGGCACTGTTACAATAACGGTATTATCATTAGAGAATAATGCTATTGTAGATAGATGTGTTTTAACTATTAATCCTGGAATTGCACCTGATTTTGAAGGCTTGCAAATTTCTAGGGCGGATTATAGAGCAAATTCATTTCAAATTGAAAATGCAGTGCCATTGCAAGGGACTATAAATTATGTAGTCAAAACTACATCGGCACAAGTTGAAAGACCTGCGTTTAAACAAAATTTCAGAAATATATTTATAACTGATGATCTAATTGCTTTAGATGATTTAGAATACTATAGTTTTGAGGCAGAAGCTGGTAGGTTTGTACAAATTTACGGGTTAGACAGCAATAATATGTTAAAGCAGTTTTATCAAATACAACTTACTTCGGGTATGATTTCTATACCAGCGCCTGCATTTAATATTCCTCCAACTCTTGAATTCGGATTGAGGAAGGATACTGTAAAGATTAACTATACTTTACCTGAAGGAGCAACAAGCCTCTGGATATGGGATTTAAACTATGATGAGCCTAACTGGCCTGCTTTGGGAGCAAAAGGCATTCATAGTGGCCCATATACCCCAGGTCATGAGATGCATGTTAGCTTGAACCATTACCTAATTCTGGGGGCATGTGATGATAGTGGTGCACTGTTAGCATTTCACTATATACATATAACTCCTGAGCATATGTATGAAGGGACACCTGAAGAGATAGCTTTGATAGAACTTCAAGATTCAATTTATGCACTTGATACCCAAGCAAAGATTGACGCTATAGAAATCAAGTACTCGGAGGTTGTAGCATTGATTACAGCTATGCCAGAAGGGGTGTTAAAAACTCAGTTTGTCGGAGAGTTAGAATATGTGCGAAGAGATATAGATTTCGCGCAAGAGAACTTTGGAATCGACGCAGCGGTAATGGCTTTCAATATTGCTTATAGAGCTGCATACAATATGTCATATAGCCAAGAATCTATCGATACCGCACAAACATATAAGAATGCAGCAGCTGAAAAGGTGAACGTAATGGTTGCTGGCACAAAAAAGACTGAGTTAGTTCAGAAGTTGGAATCTATACAAACTACAATAAATGACTATCAAAATAAGATAAATGTAACAAATGTAATTGAGGAATATAGATTAGCTCAGAATACAGCAGCTATAACATTAGAAATGTTGCAAGCTACTGGTGTTACCACAATACTAGTTGAAAATCTTGAAGCATATAAGGTAGAAATATCTAAACTAGAAGTACCATTATTATATGAAAATCTTTATGGTTTCTTTGAAACAGTTAATGAAGATATAATTGCACTAAAAGCAATCAACAATGCTACGTTAGACAATATTGAATCCATACTAGAACAATATAGTTCCGAATATATAATAAATATATATCAAGAATATAGCTTATTACTTGATAAATCATCTATTCACTTAGCATTAATTGGCAAGGATTTTACAAATGTTGATTTAGTTGGAGTAGCGTTCTATGGGGCGCTTAATACTGCTTATTCGGCTCAAAAGGATGCTATTACAACTAATAAAGTAGTAGAACTAGAGGCGATGATAGCTACCGGATTAATTAATTGGTCAAATATCCCTATGGTAAGTTCTAAACATAATGATGCTTTGTTACTGGTTTATGAAATTACGGATGATATTTTAAAAACTGATTTAATGTCAAGACTAGCAGCAGTAGAAGACGTAATTAATATTTCTGAGGCAGAATACTACGTAAGTGATGCTGAAGCTTTAGCTTCAATACTTGACCTTAGTAATCAAGGAAATATCAGTTCTGTTGGATACAGAATTTCAATGGCAAATAGTGCGATTTATCATGCTCCTGAAGGAGATAAGAAGATAGAGTTGCAGCAAAGAATAGCAACCATCCAATCGCAAGTTGATACTGCGCAATTGCAAATCAATACTACAAAGGTAGAAGAAGTTACGAAAACTATTTCTATTGAAAACCTGATAGGAAGTAATGTTGACGCTAACAATGTAATAAGCAACATAGTATTACCTCAAGGTACTAGTGAGGTTAGTGTAACTTGGTATTCTTCAAATCAAGATATTATAAATCCTACAACTGGTGCCGTAACTAGACCTGTTAATTTTGATACTCCTGTTGTACTAACTGTAATTGTTCAAAGAGGAACTGCTAACAAGAATATAAACTTTACGTTTACGGTGTTAAAGCAGTAATTGGTAAAGAGTGTGGATATAGGAATCCACACTCTTTTAATTTGCAGGTGGTATTATGAGTGGTAAGTGCCAGCCATGAAGGTTATTAGGTTATTTATGAAGCACATCTTATGTGGTGAAATATATAAAATGTTTTGCCGTAGGGGGTGTGTTTTCTAATAGGAAGAAAATGGAGAGAAGAATATAGATGTGAAATACACCATGCAATATCTAGCAGAAATAATAAAGAGTACATATTTAATGAAGATATAAATTAATAACCTTGGTGCCTGACACCACATCTCTGCCTTGCGCAAGCCTGATAAGATAGTAGCCTTCTAGAAATATCATATGAGGGTATGACAATGAGGTCTTTTTATTTTTGTATAGGATTCAAATAAGCTCTATATGGCCACTAGAACTTTTGACCTATGCCAACTAGTGCTAGCACTTCATTTTCGATAAGTGCATGGTGGAACAATTGTAAAAAATACCATATAATGGTACGATGTCTGTGGGATTATGTCGAATTTTCTCAAAACTACATTATAGGGAGGACTATCAAGTGAGAAATCAAAAGTTATTTTTAAGCTTATTAATGGCCATTATTCTAGTATCTGCACCAATGCTTAACGTTGAAGCTTCAGTAAAAGGTGCTGATAAAAAGCTGCAAATTGATCTATCTAATGGCGTAATTCAAAATGGTTACTTTAGTTTGCCAATAGATAAAAGTTCGGATGAACTGATATTTGACTTGTTATATACTGCCGGATATATTGACGAGACGAACAATGATTTTATAGCAATGGCAACGCGTGTTCTAGATTCAAACGAATGGTTTAAAGAACAAAAATTAAATATACCTTTGGATCAAAAAATAATTAAGTTTAATAATGTTAATGTCTTTTCATATCGTGATGAAAAGCACCTAAATTATTATGATGTCCCATTTCAATTAAATGGCAAAGAAATTTCGGTGACTTTTTTATTTAGCGGAGGTCGAGGAAGTGTAGATTTTGTATGTGATAGAGAGGGTAAAGAAATAACCCTCAAAAGTGGAGATGTTTTAATACCAATATTTCCACGTAATAAAGATGGTAAAGCAGTTGAAGATTTAATTCAAAAAGATAAAAAAATAATCTACAATAATAAACTTTTTGCAACAGAAGCACCAGCTGATACTGCTAAACTTGTATTTACGATATTTGCAAAATCAACTTATGCTGAGGGGCATTGTGAATCAGCTATAATAGTACCAGCCAAATATAAGACGATTAATACTAATAACACACAACCTTCAAATACTGCATCCTCCCCCAGTACATGGGCTAAGGCTGATATTGAGAAAGCAAAACAAAATGACTTGACAACGGAACGTGTGATGAAGGATTACCAAAAACCAATATCCCGTGAAGAGTTTTGCGAATTAGCAGTTAATCTATATGAAAAGTTATCAGGAAATACAGCAGTACCTGTATCCCCAAATCCATTTAAGGATACAAGCAATATAGCAGTTTTGAAAGCATATAAATTGGGTATAGTTAATGGAACTGGGAATGGGGAATTCAGCCCAAATAAGCCATTGAATAGAGAACAGATGGCAACAATGTTTTTCTCAACAATTAAGTTGCTAGACCCAAGCATAGGTGAACTGACAGAGGAATTAAGTTTCTCAGATAAAAATACAATTTCTCAATGGGCATTACAACCTGTGAAATACATGAATAAAGAAAATATAATTGTAGGAAGTAATAACCTCTTTAACCCGCAACAGGAAGCTAGTAAAGAACAAGCAATTGTTCTAGTTAACCGGGTATTTGAAAAATTAGTTAAATAAGAAATAAGGAGAACAGCAATTAAGTATTGTTGTTCTCCTTATTAATATATATTCAACTCTAAAGCTAGTATTTTGAAAATATTCATTGTTTGGATAGTGACTACACTATCCATTTCTTAAGTTCTTTTAGAAAATCATTTATCTGTATTCCATTGCCCTCAAAAAACTTAGCCATACTTTTTGTAAAAGCAACAGATTTGTCGGCCGTAATGTTAGCTTTGTTAAAGGTATCTACAAATTCCTCCATAAAGCTAATGTGCTTGAGGAAGTCCGAATAGTTACTGCCACTATTGTTTATGTCTGAAGTAATTTTATTCTTGCTGCTAACGAATGGTTTATTGCTGAATGTAGGGCCATTTTTTATTTCAGGTATATTATCGACTATAGGCTTGTTATTAGCAACAGGTTTCTTTTTTGCTGTAGACTTTTTACTTACTATGGTCTTTTTATCGACGATATCCTCAATAGTAGATGGAGTAGTAGGTATTGGTGTAGGAGCAGTTGCTTCAATCGTCGAGACTATTTCTTCTGAACCAACAGAATCAAAAGTATCAGATTCTAAGGATACTTTGCATTTTAAGAGATAATTAGTAAAGTCCTTGGATTCAACTGTCTTACGATGATTGAAATATTTTCTTAAGCCGTCAAAATAAATAATCATTGTATGGGCAAATTTTTTCTTTATGCAGCTGTTTTCTAGTTGTTTTCTTAAATCTTTAGCTTCTGCGCCTGCGACTACATCAAAGTCAATGCCTTTGGCAGCACTGCCGCCATAACGTAGGAAAACAGATATATCTTCTTTGTTTACGCTATCTAATGCCTTGGATAATTCAGATACAAAAAAACAAGGTTTGTTGTTCCATAATATAAGATGAATATCAGCCTCATTAAAAATAAGCTTACGTATTAATATGTTCATTAGTACACCTAGAAACGCAGTAAAGTCGCATTCTTCAGCAGTTTCCTCTAATAATCAAAGGAAAATTATTTATAGTTACCTTTACTGTGTTTTTTCCTTTCTATATGATTATAAACATTAAGTAATTTTATGTAAACTAATCTTTTGAAAAATATATTATTTTTTTGAAAGGAGAAATAAAAATGAGTACTCTTTTCGTACTCATTTAAGGAAACTTTTTATTTTATCATGGCATAAATATATACAAATCTTGTTGCGTGTTCTTGCTCATCAGTGATGATTTCAAATAACATATCTCGGTGCTTTTTTTATCAACAAATCTGTCTGCCAAATCAACCTTTGGAACTGGAATTTCGATTTCTTCACCAGTCAAGTCTTCATAGATATCTTGAAACATTCTGTAATGTTTCGCTTCATCTTCATATGCAAACCTGATATTGTCTTTAATTTCACGGTTATCTGTCATATCCATCATCATTTTGTATTTCTTATTGTCATATCTTTCATCTTTCATTGCTTCTTTTATCAGGTCTAGCAGCTTTCTAGATGGCTGTTTATTTGACTGCATCATATACATTTCTTGGTTCATCATATTACCTCCCAAATTAAATTATCATTATATATTATGTAATGGGAGGCTTATAGGTGCATGGGCTTTATCCTATACAATATCTGAAAGATGTTTGCTAAGGGCATTTACTTCGCCATTATCTGCTTTGGCAAAGAAAACAATATATTTGTTTTCACCATCATCTTGATGAACGCTAAGTACATCTGTACAAAAGACTTCATAATATATAGTTTTTAATATGCCTTTATAGTCCATAACTTCATTTGCGAATAATTTTTCTGCAATAACATGATTCGTTTTAATATAGTTCTGTATGGAATTTTTTACTTTGCTGTGATCAAAACGGTGAATGCTGCTGGGCATATTCCCATTGTTGTAGTAAAGCAGCCAGTCAAGCTTTATAAGCTCGTTTAGTGACATAGTCATTAATTTCTTACTTTCTGCAAATTTATAAAAAATGTTATAAAGTTCTTTTGTGCTTTGTGAAGCAGCAAATAAATTGTTATCTCGCCAGTATGCAGCAAAATCAACGTAAAATTGGAAGAAGGAAGTGTAGTTAATTCTGAATATATAGTTCAAGCTGTTTTTAAATCTGCCTGAGTTATAATACAGCTCTAAAACATGTTCTATTTCCTTAAGAACAATGATTTCTTCATAACTGATCCATTTGGTTTTTAGCACTTCATAGGGGCTGAAGCTATTATATTCAATACCGTATCCAAAGGATCTGTTTCTAATGCCGGAGCCCTTTAATAGCTTCAGAAAGCCAAGCTGCAGCATATCAGGCATAAGAATATGCACCTCGTCGAAGGAGCTGGCAAAGCTCGTAAAATCTTCGAAGGGCAAACCTGCAATTAAATCCAAATGCAGATGGCTGTTTTGTGCTTGCTTAAGTGCAGTTACATTTTGCTTAACTTTATCAATATCCATTGCTCTACTAATTTCTTTAAGAGCCGTTTGATTTGTGGATTGAACGCCTATCTCAAATTGAAACATATCCTTAGGAGCCTGAGCCAACACATTTATCATTTCTTCATCTAATAGGTCCGCACCGATTTCAAAGTGAAAATTGGTTTTACTATTTAGGTGCATAACATATTTAATTATTTCAAGACTATGGGACTTATTGCAGTTAAAGGTTCTATCCACCAGCTTTACTTGTCTCACGCCTGAATCCACAAATTGCTTTATATCCTGTTTAATTCTTTCTATAGAGAAATATCTAACCCCATGCAAGGTTGATGACAAGCAATACTGACAGCTAAAGGGACAGCCTCTACTGGTTTCATAATAAATTATCTTATTGTTTAGCTGCTCTAAATCCTCGTAGGGATATGGTATAGCATCAAGGTCATGCATCAGTGGGCGATCGAGATTTGAAGCAATTTCATTATTTGAGCGGAAGGACAAACCAAGAACAGCCGCAGGATTATCTCTTTCTCCATGCAATAACTGAAGCAGCTCCAGAAGTGTTTCTTCGCCCTCGCCGCGAATTATATAATCTATAAAATTATGTGCTGCCATAAGCTGTTCTGCATCAAAGGATACTTCAGGACCACCAAGTACAATGACAGCATCTGGATTCAGTTTTTTCAAACTGCTGCAGAGCTTTAGCACCATATCAATATTCCATATGTAGCATGAGAATGCATAAATATCTGTATTTGCATGATAAACATCCTTTAATACATTGCTCAGACTGTCATTAATACTGAATTCCTTGAGCTGGATATCTTGATATTTTTTACTGCAATAGGCTTTCAAGTATCTTATTGCAAGATTTGTATGTATATATTTTGCGTTTACCCCTATAAGCAAACAGTTCTTTTTCATAGTAGACCTCCATTAATCAAACCTTTTTATCTGTTCATTATATCAGTAATTTTTTCCATACACCAAACTTTTACTCATTTAACTTTTATATTATTTATATTGAGTTATAGTATTTATTGTAAATGATTTGGTAAAATAATGTTGTATGTATTGAAGGCACAAAAAGTGTTATGGGGAATATTTAATTTACAATTGAATTTGCATGAAAAGGATGGAAGAAACCCCATAATATTCTTAATACAATACCATTGCCAGAATTGAAAAAATATTTTAAAATATAAAATTATACGTAAATATGGAGAACAACATGAGGGATACTGAAGCACTAAAAAAGAAGGTAAAAAAGGTCTCAAAGATACTATTTGAAACTTATCCTGAAGCAACCTGTTCTTTGGATTACAAAGAACCTTTGCAGCTGCTGATTGCCACAATACTAGCAGCGCAATGTACTGATTTAAGAGTAAATATTGTTACGAAGGATCTATTTAAAAAATACGAAACTGTATATGATTTTGCCAGAGCAAATCCTGAAGAACTTGAGCAGGACATAAAATCAACCGGATTTTATAGGAATAAAGCAAAAAACATTATCGCCTGCTGCCAAAAACTTATTAAGGAGCATGGTGGGGAGGTTCCGGGGAATATAGACGATTTGGTGGCACTGCCAGGTGTAGGCCGTAAAACTGCTAATGTGGTTTTAAGCAATATATTTGACATTCCAGGGGTAATCGTTGATACGCACTGTATAAGGCTTTCTAATAGAATAGGTCTGACAGAAAACGAAGACCCGATTAAAATTGAAAATGACCTTATGGAGATAATACCTCGTAAGGATTGGTCGAAATTTAGCAATAATCTTGTTTATCATGGAAGAGCTATCTGCGACGCAAAAAAACCTAAATGTGGAATTTGTCCTATTTCTAAGCATTGTGTTTTTTTTAACAATAATGTAAAATACCAATAAGGCATTTTTCACACATTTTTCACACATTGTTATTTTTTAAATTTACTGAATTTGCGAATTAATCAAAAAAACGAACATTTTGTGAAGGATTTTAAAGAAATTTGCCGAAACTGATAATGTTATATCTCTGTGCGTAACATAAATGCTGCTATTATTACAGTTGCTAATTAGCTTTTAGATTTGCTCGGTGAGTGACATTAAGGCTACTATTAGAAAGAGGTGGTGAGATATTTGTCAATGGAAGTAATAAAAGAGATAAAAATTACGGAAGGCATTGCTGAGGAAAAAATCAAAGCAGCTCAGCAGCAGGGAAAGGACATTATACTGCAGGCGGAAGAGCAAGCTGAGAAGCTAGTAAACGAAGCAGTAAACAACGAAATTTCAAAGGGCAGGTTAACTGTAGAAGCAGCAGAGAAAGAAGCAAAAAGAGAAGCAGAGATAAAAAGGCAACAAAATCATCAAACAAGCGATCAATTGAGGCAAAGTGCACAAAACAAAATGCAGCAAGCGGTAAAACTTGTTATGGAGAGGATTGTGAGTTTACATGGCCATAGTTAAAATGAAAAAGGCCCACATTATTGCCCTCCAGTCTGAAAAGCAAAATCTTATAAAAATGCTGCAAAAATTTGGTGGTCTGCATGTTATTAATATTGAAGAGCAGATAACCGAAGAAAAGTATCTTGAATTGACTGCAGACAGTGATAATGCTAACGTAAGTCAGCTGGAAGCAAGACTTTCACAAGTCAAATATTCTCTTGATTTTATAAACAAATATGATAAAGCAAAGAAATCAAGTCAAAAGGCAAGGTTGCATGTCAGCGATTCTGAATATATGGAATATATAAACAGCAATGAAGAACTGGATGCAATCTTTAACCAATGTAAAGAAATTGATTTAAAAAATACTGAGTTAAAGAACAGGGAAACAAAGCTGACAAATTTAATTCAGTTGTTGCAGCCTTGGAATTCATTGGAGTCAAATTTTCAGGATATAAAGACCTCGAGAAATACAGTAGCTGTTATTGGCTACGTATCATCGGTTTATGCAGAAGATTTCAAGAGAGATTTTCTAATAACTGGAGAGTTGGCTTACTATGAAGAAGTAAGCAATGACAAGGAAAACACATATATATTATTGGTTTTCCACAGAGATTTAGAAGAGCAAATTACGCAAATACAAAAGCAGTTCGGCTGGTCAAAATCAGGTTTTACTGACCTAATAGGTTCAGCTCGCGAGAATATTGTAAAATTGGATGCTGAAGCAAAGGAACTTCAACATGATAAGGAAGTCCTTGCAACCAAAGCAGAGCAGCTTGTAAAACACAAAAGCCAGCTGGGAATAATGCAAGATATCTTTACAATTGAAAGAGATAAAGCAAGTATCGTAAGTAATTTTGGGAAAACAGAGAAAACCTTTGTACTCTCAGGCTGGATACCGGTCAAGTATGCGGAGAAGCTTGAAGAAGTTATAAAAAGCGTTACACAGAGCTATGTACTTGATTTAGAGGATCCAGCAGATGGTGAAGAGCCACCTGTAATGCTGCAAAACGCTGCCATAGTCAAACCTGCAGAGTTTGTTACTGAGCAATACAGTTTACCTCATCCATATGGTATAGATCCAAATGCGATCATGCTGCCGTTCTATGTAATTTTCTTTGGTATGATGGTAAGTGATGCTGTTTATGGTATCGTGTTAGCAGTTGCTACAGCCATTGCTCTGATAGTTATGAAACCTGAAGGTGGGCTTAAAAAGATTTTAGGTCTGATATTTATGGGAGGTCTTTCGACCTTGTTTTGGGGAGCTTTATTTGGAGGCTGGGCAGGAGATTTAATCAAGATCCGACCTTTGATGTTTAACCCCTTAGATGACCCAATGAAAATGCTGGGCTTATGTTTGGCAATGGGGGTTGTACACCTTTTCGTCGGTATTGGACTTCAAGCCTATAAAAACATCAGAAACGGCAACGTAATGGATGCTATATACGATCAAGGGTTTTGGTTTACTCTTATAATAGGCATTATGTTGTTATTCTTACCATCAACTGCTGTAGTTGGAAAGTACATGGCAATTATTGGTGCAGCAGGCATGGTACTCTTCGCAGGCAGAAGCAAAAAAAATATTGTTATGAGACTATTATCAGGAGTTCTAAGCTTATATGGCTTAACAGGATTTTTGGGAGATGTGCTTTCATATTTAAGATTATTTGCTTTGGGTCTAGCAACGGGAGTAATTGCTACAGTTGTAAATTCTATGGCATTAATGCTTAAAGGAAGTGTCGTAGGTTACATTTTTATGGTTATATTCTTGATTTTTGGACACGTTTTCAATATAGCTATTAATACACTGGGTGCATATGTTCACTCAAGCCGTTTACAGTACGTAGAGTTTTTTGGAAAGTTCTATGAGGGTGAAGGCAAAGCGTTTAAACCATTTACAGTAAAAACAAAATATATAAAACAACAATAAAAATTGGGAGGTAATAAATATGACAGATTTCATGAACGCTAATGGAGGATTAATTCTAGCTTTTCTAGGATCCGCTATATCAGTTGGTTTTGCAGGTTGGGGCTCAGTAATAGGTGTTGGTATGACAGGTGTTGCAGCTTCAGGCGTTGTTACAGAAGACCCAAGTAACTTTGGTAAAACACTACTACTTCAAGCACTACCAGGTACACAAGGTATATACGGATTGCTTATTGGTTTTATAGTATGGTTAAAGATCGGTGTGTTTGGTGATGCACTTGTTAGCTTAACTTTACAACAAGGTTGGGTTATTCTTTTTGCATGTATACCAATGGGTCTAGTTGGTTTCACATCAGCTATTTACCAAGGTAAAGCAGCAGCAGCAGGTTGTGCAATTGTTGCTAAGAGACCTGAAGAACTTTCAAAAGGTATGGTATTCGCAGCAATGGTTGAAACATATGCGGTTCTTGCACTTCTAGCATCTTTCTTAATGCTTTGGTTCGGCGTTAAGCTGTAAGGAGCGAAATTATGACAGGTGTAGAGAAAATTAAGGAGAAAATACTTCAAGACAGCGAAGCTAAAGCAGAAGCTATCGTATCTGATGCTAAGAAACAAGCAGAAGAAATTATAGAAAAAGCGAATGTAAGAGCTGCTCAGAGGGCTGAAGAAATTCAAAAAAAAGCTTCTTCAGATGCAGCTGAAAAGTTGAAGATAAGCAACTCAATGTTAGAGCTTGAAATGAGAAAGGATATACTTTCAACAAAGCAGAAGCTTATAGAAGATGTATTCCAAAATGCTCTAGATACTTTGAATAAATTAGATAGCAAAGAGTACGAGTCTATCATGTATAAGTTATTTGTAGATGCTATAGAATCTGGAGACGAAGAGATACTTTTGTCAAATAAAGATAAAACCAGACTACCTGCTGATTTCATTGGTAACTTGAACAAAGTTGTTGTTCAAGCTGGTAAAAAGGGTAATCTAAAGCTTTCTGATGAAACTCGTGACATAATGGGCGGCTTTGTGTTAAAGGCAAAGGGAGTTGAGATAAATTACTCCTTTGAAGCTCTCTTAAGAATGGATAGAGACGAAATAGAGCCTGAAGTGGCGGCAATACTCTTCTAGTAACATAAATGCTAGAGGAAGGAGGAGAGCCATATTGTTCGATAATAAATACTTGTATCCTGTTACAAGAACAAGAGTCTTAGAAACAAAGCTTCTTGACTCCACCAAGGTTGATAGAATGGTTGAGGCGAAAGATGCTGATGATGTTATCAAGATTCTTGGAGAAACAGAGTACGCAAATTCAATATCAGAGATGAGTCATTCCTTGGATTATGAAACTGTCATCTCAAAGGAAATAGAAAACACATACAAGTATATGCGCGAAATACTTCCGGAACCGGAGCTTGTAGATATATTTCTATTGAAATATGACATTCACA
Organism: Clostridia bacterium; assembly: GCA_029239905.1. GTDB lineage: Bacteria > Bacillota > Clostridia > Lutisporales > Lutisporaceae > GWB2-37-7. Next base: position 12,328 of record JARBUB010000021.1, on the reverse strand, counting down.
ATTTGAAGGTTATGCTAAAAAGCAGCTTACTTGATGAGGACAATGATTTCTTACTAAGAGATTTAGGTACCATACCTGTAAGTAAAATGAAAGAGATGTTTAAAGAAAAGGATTTCCGTGCACTGCATCCAATTATCATTGCAGGCTTGGAGGAGATTTTAAATAGCTTTGAAAACTCTCCGGATCCTCAAATGATAGACATAATATTGGACAGGTGTCAGTACGACACCATGTACCAACTGGCTGAGAAGAGCAAGAATAAGTTTTTGCAGGATTTTATAAAGTCTCAGATTGATATGATCAACGTAAGATCTTTCTTGAGAGTTAAGGGAGTTAACCTTGGAAGAGATTATCTTGCAAAGGTTTTGCTGCAACATGGGAATCTAGATATGAATTACTATGAAAAGTATTTGGATGAATCACTTGATTCATTTAAAGATAGTCTTTGGATTAGAGATTTCTATAGTGTAGTTGCGGAAGGCTTAGAAAGCTACGAAAAAAACAAAACCTTAACCAGACTTGAGAAGCTGGCAGATGATTATATATTTAATATTGCCAAACAAGGCAAATATGTAGCCTTTGGTATCGAACCTTTGGTTGGGTATCTTATGGCAAAGGAAAATGAAGCAAAGATTATAAGAATTATAATGGTTGGAAAGATGAACAACATACCCAACGAGATTATAAGAGAAAGGTTACGTGATGTTTATGTATAAGATGGGCGTTGTGGGAGATAAGGACTCTATACTAGGCTTTAAGGCATTAGGTATTTCTGTGTTTCCGACCACAGACCCAAGAGAAGCTTCGAGAATTATTCATAAATTAGCTAAGGAAAGCTATGCAGTAATATTTCTTACTGAGCAGCTGGCAAAGGATATGGATGAAACTATTGAAGCTTTTAAGGATACGGTAACACCGGCAATCATTCTAATACCAAACAATCAAGGTACCTTGGGCTTGGGTATGAAGGGCGTACGAGATTCAGTAGAGAAAGCTATAGGTGCAGATATATTATTCGAGAAGGAAGGTAGATAACTGATGGCAGGTAGAATAATAAAGGTTTCTGGACCACTTGTAATAGCCGAAGGTATGCCAGAGGCACAAATGTATGAAGTTGTGCGTGTTAGCGACAAGAAACTTATCGGAGAGATTATTGAGATTAGAGGTAACCAAGCTTCAATTCAGGTATATGAAGAAACCTCCGGTCTTGGACCTGGTGAACCAGTTTATACAACAGGTGAATCTTTAAGCGTTGAGTTGGCTCCAGGACTTATAGAGTCAATATTTGACGGTATACAAAGACCACTAGATGTTATAAGAAGTGCAGCAGGAGATCATATTACAAGAGGTATAGACGTAGAAAAACTAAACAAAACTAGAAAGTGGAATTTTGTTCCTACAGTAAAGAAGGGTGACAAGGTTACATTTGGAGATATCATAGGTACAGTTAAAGAAACTTCAATCGTTGAGCACAAGATAATGGTGCCATATGGTGTAGAAGGAACAATTGAGGAAATACTTTCAGGAGATTTCACAATTGTTGATACAATAGCAAAAATTAACACAGGCAGTGCTGTGAAAGAAGTACAAATGCTTCAAAAATGGCCTGTTAGGCGTGGAAGACCATATAAACAAAAGCTTTCTCCAACTCAACCAATGATAACAGGACAAAGAGTTATAGATACATTCTTCCCTGTTGCAAAGGGTGGTACAGCTTGTATTCCTGGTCCTTTCGGAAGTGGAAAGACAGTTGTTCAGCACCAGTTGGCAAAGTGGGCAGACGCTGAAATCGTTGTTTACGTTGGATGCGGAGAGCGTGGAAATGAAATGACAGACGTTCTTATGGAGTTCCCAGAGCTTAAGGACCCTAAAACTGGCGAACCTCTAATGAAGAGAACAGTTCTAATTGCAAATACATCTGATATGCCTGTTGCTGCTCGTGAAGCATCAATTTACACAGGAATAACAATCGCTGAATATTTCAGAGACATGGGTTATTCAGTAGCACTAATGGCTGACTCCACGTCCAGATGGGCAGAAGCTCTTAGAGAAATGTCCGGACGTTTGGAAGAAATGCCTGGTGAAGAAGGTTACCCTGCGTATCTTGGTTCAAAGGCTGCTGAGTTCTATGAAAGAGCTGGTAGAGTTTCATGCTCTGGTAGTGTAGAAAGAGAAGGTACAATAACAGCTGTAGGTGCAGTTTCACCTCCAGGCGGTGACTTGTCTGAGCCAGTAACTCAAGCGACACTTAGAATCGTAAAAGTATTCTGGGGTTTGGATGCAGCACTTGCTTATAGAAGACACTTCCCAGCAATTAACTGGCTTCAAAGCTATTCTCTATATGAGGATAGACTTGGTGAGTGGTTTGCAAAAGAAGTTTCAAATGATTGGGGCACTTTAAGAATAGAAGCAATGAGACTTCTTCAGGAAGAAGCAGAGCTTCAAGAAATCGTTAGATTGGTTGGTCTTGATGCATTATCAATAAAGGATAAATTTACTCTTGAAACAACAAGATCCATAAGAGAAGATTATCTGCATCAAAATGCTTTCCATGACATAGATACCTACGCATCTATTCAAAAGCAATTTAGAATGCTTAAGCTAATACTTATGTTCCAACATGAAGGTCAAAAGGCACTTAGCGAAGGCGCATTCTTTAAGGATTTAACGAATCTTCCTGTCAGAGAAAAAATAGCAAAAGCAAAGCTTATACTTGAAAATAATCTTGCAGAGTTTGACAATATCGAAGCTGATATCAGAAAAGAAGTTTCTTCTACTCTGACGAATGGAGGAGTGTAGCATATGCTTAAAGAGTATAAAACCATAAGAGAAGTTGCCGGTCCTTTAATGCTTGTTGAGCATGTTGAAGGCGTTAAATACGATGAATTGGTTGAGATTCAGACTCAAACCGGAGAAATTCGTCGAGGAAGAGTACTTGAAGTTAGCGGTGACAAAGCTCTTGTACAGCTTTTTGAAGGCTCACAAGGACTAAATATAGTTGAAAGTAAGGTAAGATTCTTAGGCCACAGCTTAGAGCTTCCTGTATCAATGGATCTACTCGGAAGAGTATTTGATGGTTTGGGAAGACCAAAGGATGGCGGTCCAAAGATTATACCTGAAAAAAGAATGGACATAGCAGGAAATCCTATAAACCCAGCAGCGAGAGATTATCCTTCTGAGTTTATCCAAACAGGTATTTCAGCTATAGATGGCTTGAATACATTGGTTAGAGGACAAAAGCTTCCAGTGTTTTCAGGATCAGGTCTTCCTCATGCTAGACTAGCTGCACAAATAGCTAGACAAGCAAAAGTTCTTAATACAGACAGCAATTTCGCCGTTGTGTTTGCTGCTATAGGTATTACCTTTGAAGAAGCAGATTACTTTATAGAAGATTTTAAGAAAACAGGTGCGATAGATAGAACAGTTCTTTTCATGAATCTTGCGAATGACCCTGCTATCGAGCGTATTGCGACACCACGTATGGCGTTGACTGCTGCAGAGTATCTAGCTTATGAAAAAGGAATGCACGTACTTGTTATCATGACAGATATTACAAACTACTGCGATGCGCTTCGTGAAGTATCAGCAGCTAGAAAAGAAGTTCCAGGTAGAAGAGGTTACCCTGGTTACTTGTATACTGACTTGGCTACTCTATACGAGAGAGCAGGTAGAATTAGAGATAGAGAGGGTTCAATCACTCAAATTCCGATTCTTTCAATGCCTGAAGATGATAAGACTCATCCAATTCCTGACTTAACAGGATACATTACAGAGGGTCAAATCATACTTAACAGAGAGTTGTATAGAAAAGGTGTTATGCCTCCAATAGACGTTCTGCCATCACTTTCACGTCTTAAGGATAAGGGTATCGGCAAGAACAAGACAAGAGAAGATCATGCTGATACTATGAACCAGCTTTTTGCTGCTTATGCAAGAGGTAAAGAAGCGAAGGAACTAGCGGTAATACTTGGAGAAGGTGCACTAAGTGACATCGACAAATTGTATGCTAAGTTTGCAGACGAATTCGAAAAAAGGTATGTAAGTCAAGGCGAAAATGAAAATAGAGATATTATGGAAACACTCACTTTAGGCTGGGATTTGCTTTCAATATTGCCTAGATCGGAGTTAAAGAGAATAAGAGACGAATATATTGAAAAATATATGCCTAAAGGGGATGCTTAGTACATGGCTAGATTAAATGTTAATCCGACCAGAATGGAGCTCTCTACTCTTAAGAAAAGATTAAAAACAGCGCAAAGAGGGCACAAGCTTCTCAAGGATAAACAAGACGAACTTATGAAACGCTTTATCGATATGGTAAAGAAGAATAAGGAAATCAGGGAAGCTGTGGAAAAAGAATTAACTCTTGCCTTTAAAAACTTTCTAATAGCTAGAGCTGTTATGTCTTCGGAAATGCTGGAGGAAGCTATCATGTACCCTACTAGAAAAATCGCTTTAGAGGTGGGTACAAAGAACATCATGAGCGTTAATACTCCGGTATTTGAACTGGTCAAATCAGATAATGAAGAAGAAAAAACTTCTTCATATCCTTATGGCTTTGCTAACACATCCAGTGAACTAGATAGTGCGATACAAAATCTTCAAGGGGTTACAGATCGGTTAATTGAACTGGCGCAAGTAGAAAAGAGCTGTCAGCTTATGGCAAACGAAATTGAAAAAACCAGAAGAAGAGTAAATGCACTTGAATATGTAATGATACCTCAATTAGTTGAGACAGTAAAATACATCACCATGAAGCTGGATGAAAACGAACGTGGAAATCGTGTTCGTCTTATGAAGGTAAAGGATATGGTACAAGCAAGATAATAATGAATTAGCCGCAGATATAATCTGCGGCTTTTTTGTCATTGGCTGCTATTCTATGAAAGTTGAACATGCTGTTCCATCACTTGTATCGGCATGGCCATCACCCATTGCATTTACTTCAATAGCATTTGCAGAACAAAAATGTTGGTCATTGTAATAGCAATTTGTTACATTACATTTTATAGCATGGTTATGAGCATGCATCTTATTGGCGTCACCATGATTATTCATATTATTTTGCATTGTCTTACCTCCTAAAGTAAATACTTTTTAATTGGAGTTACAATCATATTTTCTGCTTTTTTGCAGTTTAAATTCTATTTAATGATTTGAATTTATACCGTAATACTTATAAAATAGAATTAAATGTCATCGTTGAAAATAATTAAAGTTATATGATAATAATTACAATTTAAGAAGGAATTATGAATTTTGTATAGAATATAGTATATAATGAAAGAATAGCAAATACTCTAATACATATAATAAAATAGAAAGGGGAGATAATTTATGTGGAAATGCAGTGTATGTGGATACATACATGACAATTTAGAGGCACCTGATAATTGCCCGAAGTGTGGTGCACCAAAAGACAAGTTTGTTAAATTAACTGAGGAGCAAGAGGCACTTATAACAAAATCAATTAGAACAAATGATCTCCATATGGAGCTTTGTCAATTAATGGAGAGTGTCCAACTGCTAGCTGAAGAAGGAATTGATATCAATTTAGATCCCGGTTGCGTAATTACCTTCAAGAAGGCATTACAAGAAGCAAAAATCATCAAGAATATCGCAAAGGCTGAAATGGCAACACACGTAGCCAAAGGTAAGTGGTAAAAGAAATTTTAAGTGAGTAATTCTTATAAGAATTACTCACTTTTTTTCAAAAGATATTTATTAAGTTTGAAAAAAGTATGGAATAATTGTGTCATATAATGTTAAAATATAGATGGAGAATGGATTAGGATGGCGGGTCTATAAAGATATGGGGGTGTTTTTAACATGGCAATTAAGTTTGCAGCTAGAATGGAGAACATCAAAGGCTCCGCTATTAGAGAACTTCTTAAGCTTACAGAAGATCCAAGTATTATTTCATTTGCTGGAGGATTACCAGCACCTGAATTATTTCCTGTAAAAGAGCTTGAAGAGGTAACAGTTAAAGTATTGAGAGAAGACGGTAGAGCTGCTCTACAATACAGCACTACAGAAGGTTTCTTACCCTTAAGAGAGAAAATTGTTCAAAGAATGAAGAAGGCAAGCGTTGAATGCATGCCAAATGACATCTTGGTAACCGCAGGTTCACAACAAGGCTTGGAGTTTTCAGGTAAGATATTTGTAAACGAAGGCGACATTATTATTTGCGAAAGCCCAAGTTATCTGGGAGCATTAAATGCTTTCAAAGCATATCAACCAAAATTCGTTGAAATTTCAATGGACGAAGATGGTATGATTATAGAAGAACTTGAAAAGGCATTAGAGCAAAATCCAAATGCTAAGTTTATCTATACAATTCCTGATTTCCAAAATCCTACAGGAAGAACAATGAGCTTAGAGAGAAGAAAGAAGCTGATTGAGCTTGCTTATAAGTATGATATTCCTGTAGTTGAAGACAATCCATATGGAGAACTTAGATTTGACGGTGAGATATTGCCATCAATTAAGAGTTTCGACACCAAGGGATTAGTAATTTATTTAGGAACATTTTCAAAGACTTTCTGCCCTGGTTTAAGATTAGGATGGGTTCTTGCATCACCAGAAATACTAACAAAGTATATTCTTGTTAAACAGGGTGCTGACTTGCAATGTAGTACAATTGCACAAAGAGAAGTTAGTAAGTTCTTAGAAATGTATGACCTAGAAAAGCATATCGAAAATCTAATAAAAATCTATAGAAAAAGAAGAGACCTGATGATTCAAACAATGGAAAAAGAATTTCCAGCAGGTGTTTCTTTCACTAGACCACAGGGCGGATTATTTACATGGGTAACCTTCCCTGAGCATATGGATGCAGCAGAAATAATGAAAAAGTCCCTTGAGGTAAAGGTTGCATTTGTACCAGGTCAATCCTTCTTCCCAAATGGGGAATTTAAGAATCATGGCAGATTTAACTATTCAAACATGCCTGAAGACAAAATAGTTGAGGGTATAACTAGATTAGGAAAAGTTTTAAAGTCAATGATATAAAAAAAGCCCTTAGGGGCTTTTTTTTTACCAAAATAAGCATTAAAATATTTAATTTGGTAAAGCTTAATAATACATATAGAAAAGTTATATATAATATACTATAATTGAATTAGACGAATAATAATTATTATTTAAGGAGGACGACAAAATGGAAAAATGGGTTTGTACAGCATGTGGATACATATATGATCCAGCAGAAGGGGATCCAGATAGCGGAATAGCACCAGGAACTGCTTTTGAGGATATCCCAGAAGATTGGGTTTGCCCACTTTGCGGAGTTGGCAAGGATATGTTCGAAAAACAATAATAGAAGATAATAGAGCTGCTGGCTAAATAGTCAGCAGCTCTTTCTTGTTTATAATTCTGATTATAATTTATGTTGATTTATATACCTGACAAATCGAAATTGGGAACATAATCCGTGGTAGCAGAGCTAAAATCTTGTACAAATCCATTTTCTAATCCAAGTCTAAGGAAAACAGCTACAATATAATCATACTCCCACTCATCTAATTTCCGATTTATTTCTTCAAATTGATTAGCCTTATACATAGGTGTATATTGACACATAAGGCTTACATAAGTTTCTATACCCAATTCGTCCTTAATCCACCGAAGTAACCTCTTGCTGTCGTCAAGCATGTCCGGCATAATCATATGTCTAATAAGCACACCTTTTCTCATAAGACCAGTGTCATCGAAAACAGGATATCCTACTTGTTTTACCATACATAGAATTGCTTTTGAAGCATATTCGAAATAGTATGGTGCATTTGAATACTTCAGGGCATATTTATCTTCAAAATACTTAATATCCGGCAAGTAAATATCTATTGTTCCTCTAAGCATTTCAATGGTTTCTTCAGTTTCGTAGCCATTTGTATTGTATACAATAGGTAGAGCCAAGCCACTTTTTCTTGCAATTGACACTGCTTCGATTATATGAAATACATAGGGCGTAGGCGACACTAGGTTAATATTAACCGCACCTTGTTCTTGCAGCTCCAACATTATTTCAGACAGTCTCTCTATCGAGATCGTCTTTCCGAAGTTCTCTTGGCTAATATCATAGTTCTGGCAAAATACGCAGTGTAAATTGCACCCTGAAAAAAATATTGTTCCGGAGCCAGCATTGCCTGATAAGCAAGGTTCCTCCCATTGATGCAAGAAAGCTTTAGCAACAACAAGTTCCTTTCCAACACCACAAGGACCTAAATTCTGAGTTCTATTTGTACTGCATCTTCTGGGACAGATTTTACATGATTCTAGTTCGTTCATTTAATCACCATAATTCATAAATTTTAGATAATATAATTATAAATTAATTGAAGCGAAAAATAAAAAGTTATTTACAAATGTTACTAAAATGATATAATAAAGATAAGTTTATCAATAAAATATATTTTATTGATAAATAATAATAAAGAGGTGAAATATGATGAAAGAAAAAATATTAAACTCCCTTGATGAAATTAAAACAATTTCTGATCCTTTTAGATTGAAGATATTGTTTCTCTTTGACGAAGACAACACACCGATGACAGTTAAGCAAATGGCTGTGAAACTTGAAGAGGTACCATCAAAGGTTCACTACCATGTAAAAGAACTGGAAAGAATCGGGGTACTTGAAATTGTAATTACAAAGGAAAAAGCAGGCATAGTTGAGAAGTTCTATCTGCCTACGGCCGATACTTTTAAAGTCGAAAGAAATATTGGAAACCCAAGTGATGAAACTACACATATGCAAGTCGGTGAAAATCTTTTTCTAGCAATGCAGCAGGATTTCACATCAAATAATAAATTAAAAAATCCTGGAGAACATGCTACCTTAAATTATGGTCTGTATCATATGACTGAGGAGGAAAATGAACAACTTAAATTAATTATCAAAGAATTCCTTGATAATAAAGATCAAAGAGAAGGGACTAAACCTTTTATGTTTGGCTATGCATTATTTCGAAAATATGAAAAAAAGGAGTTCATCAAAGATGGAGAGTAAAACTGAGTTCGAGAATAAGATAGACCAGCAAAACAAATCGGTCACAAAAGAACAGAAGGGTTTAATGGTGTTACTGCAATATCCTGACTTCATAAAGGTTTGGATAGGTAGAACGATATCAAGATTCGGAGATGCTTTGGATGGCATTGCATTTATGTGGTTGATGTATAAGTTAACTGGCTCTACACTACTAATGGGTACTGTAATGGCAGTCAGTGCTATACCATCGATGTTCGGAATGGCGGCAGGCGTTGTTGTAGATCGCATGGATAAAAAGAAGGTCATGATTTGGATGGATTTGCTGCGTGGGATTTCTACTGCTATAATCGCCATGTTGTATATGATCGGGGGTCTGGCAGTTTGGCAGTTATATGCCTTTGCGTTTTTTAATTCAGTTTGTGAGGTATTTGCGCATCCAGCTCGTGCCAGTGCCATGCAGGTATTGGTTAAAAAAGAGCACTATTTAGCATCTAATTCTCTGTCCCAAGCCTCGGGGTCGGCAGCTGAGATTTTTGGCATGGGTATTGCAGCTGCAATCATAGGATTTTGGGGTGTAGGATTTGCTATATTAATTGATGCAATAAGCTTTGTTGTATCTGCTTTTACAGCGATGATTGCTACTATTGAAAAAGTTATATCATCTAAAGAACAGCTTAATTTCAAGGTGTTCTTTCATGAGCTTTTCGATGGTTTCAGAATAATTAAATCAAACACTTTAATCTTCATTAACATTATAATGGCTTGCATGATAAATATCTTGCTTGCTCCAGTTAATGTACTGATGCCAATTTATTCTGATAAGATACTGAATGCAGGAGAACGAGGCTATAGTATAATGGGGATTGGAATCATGGTAGGAACTCTGCTTGGTTCACTATTACTCGGACAGCTAGGACATCGCTACAAAAAAAGCACATTAATTATTGGTGGTTTTATGGCTTTTGGAGCATGCATTGGTGCACTAGGTCTTGTAAACAGCCTAATTGCAGCGGTACTATTATTTTCTCTATCAGGTATATGTCTACCAATTATAATTGCAACTGGGATGTCAGTGGTACAAGAACACACACCTAAAGAAAAGATGGGAAGAGTATCTTCGACTATGGGTACAATTGCGTTGATAGGAATGCCTTTAGGCTATGCAATTTCAGGGGTAGTAGGAGAGCGTTTAAATGTTTCGGTTACATTTATTCTTATTGGAGCTGCTATGGTATTTATCTGTATACCACCATTGTTTAATAAAGAATTTAGAAATAATTAGATTTTTTATTCAAAAAAATCGATAAATAATTAACATAATAATACATTGAAAAGTATCCTATTATGCATTATAGTTAAAATGGATTAGCACAGTTAACATGATCGAAGTAATCTATATTGCGTAAATGGAGAGGCTAAATGATAAACAGTATAAAAACCAAACTTATAATTCTAGTACTAGTTATTTTAATTCCTATGACTGTGCTGCAAACGTTTCGGATTAATACGAATTATAAGCATAATATTGAAGCAAAACTAAATGCTAATTTTGAAGTGGCTGAAGTTATCAGTATGTACTTCATGAACTATTTGGAAGAGGTCTGGATAGGTGAATATGGACTTGGGGTGGCAGTATCAGCCAACTATGATTTAAACAGTTCGGATATCAAGAAGTATATGGAGGCTTTTATAAAGCATGATAGAATCATCCAAAGTTATTTATGGGTATCTCCTGAGGGGAAAATAATTGCCAGTACGGATAGTAGAATTAAGAATAATAGCTTTATTAAAGAAGATTACTATCAACGCATTATGGATGGGGAAAGTAAGGTAATATCCAATTTATATCATGATAGAATGGATGGTAAGCTAGTATTAGCTAGCGCCAGAGCAATCATGAAAGACGGTAAGCTTGCAGGAGCAATTGTCGGAATTTTAGATGTCGAAAGACTTCACGAAATTCTTAGCATAAAAAACACAGTTGATAAAAGTAGATATACACTTTTGGATAGAAGCGGCACAGTGGTATTTCTTAACGAGAGTAAAGTCATACCCTACGATAAAAGAATAAGCAACGCAAACAATCCAGCCTTAGAAGCACTAAAAGGACAGGTTGAAAAGACTTATAGATTTAAATCACAGTATGATGGAACTGACCGTCTAGGTATTAGTTACCCCATAAAAGATATTGGTTGGGCATTTATTGTTACCTCCTCTTATGATCAACTTGCCGGCATATACAAGAAGGTTGTAATAAAAGATTTATCATTACTCATGATTGTTGCGATGTTATCAATATTATTTGCGTTTTTTTTAGGAAGACAATTGGTAAATTCTATTCAAAGGATAAGAAATGCAGCTGAACAGGTAAGTAGAGGAGATTATGAAGTAAATCTTGAAATTTCTGCTTGTGAAGAACTTGAAATAACCAGTCAGGCGTTTAACCAGATGGCACGACAGATAAGCAATCTAATAATGGAAATAGAGAAACAAAATGAGTTGAAATCACAGTTCTACGTTACCATATCTCATGAATTGAAAACACCGCTAAATATTATTCTAGGCGCAATTCAGTTAATTGATAAAATGGATAAGACAAACATAGATGAGTTCTATTCAAAGTTGAATAAATATCAAGGGATATCGAAGCAAAATAGTTATAGGCTTCTTCGATTGATTAATAATTTAATTGATTTGAATAAAATTGAAGGCAATCATATGATGGTAAACTTAAACAACAGTGATATAATCAGCACTATTGAAAATATTACCTTATCAGTTGCTGAGTATGCACAGGTTAAGACATTAGAACTGATTTTTGATACAGAACTTGAAGAAAAAGTTATGGCATTTGATGCAGAAAAAATCGAAAGAATTATGCTAAATCTTATTTCGAATGCAATTAAGTTTACAAATCCAGGCGGTCTTATTACAGTAAATATCTATGAGAGAAAAGATAAGATATTGATATCTGTAAAGGATACTGGTATTGGTATTCCGATAGATATGCAAGAGATAGTATTTAATCATTTTGTGCAGGTTGATTCAACTCTTCAGCGAAAGGTGGAGGGAAGCGGAATAGGGTTATCAATTGTAAAATCCCTTGTTGAGCTTCATGGCGGAAGTATTGCTATAAATAGCAAGTACACAAGTGGATGTGAGTTTGTTATAGAGCTTCCGGTTACTTTAGTAGAGGAGAAAAACCTTATGAACGATTTTACTTCAATAAGCAACTTGGAGAAGATTAATATAGAGTTTTCAGATATTTATTAGCTCTAAAGCTGACAGATTTAATAATAAAAAAAGACTATAATTCATATGAATTATAGTCTTTTTTTT
>JARBUB010000020.1 GCA_029239905.1 Clostridia bacterium | reverse complement strand
TAACTACTGCAATTTTGATAAAGAATATTGTTAAAGCAGCTAGAAACTTTGAATGTAATAAACCTACGGCTAAAGTTTGTGAATTAATTTAGTTATTTCTGCCTTGTTTATTTTGCTGTTGACAGTTTCCTTTGAGGACAAAGTAATTGCTGCAGCAGCTGAACCACATAAACATGCCAATTCGAAGCTTTTATACTCTAAGAGACCATATATTAGACCTGCCGTAAGGGAATCACCAGCACCTGTTACATCCATTATGCTTTTTGCAATACTGGGGAAATAGGTGCTTTTGTTTTTATCTGTATGACATAAGCCCTTGGGTCCAAGAGTTGCTATTACGTTTTTTACTCCTAGATGGATTAATTCCTCTGAGGCTTTTTCAACATTATTTTCAATGCCAGTTAATACCTGAAGCTCCAGTACATTGGGAGTAAGGATGTCAATTCCTTCTAATAAACCCTTTAGTTTAATTGCTTTTGCAGCGGATACAGGATCTATACAGAGTGGGATGTTATATATTTTGCAGCTTTCTATGATGAATTTGAGACAATCTACAGATACATTTGTATCACAGACCACAAATTGGCTGGATTTTATAAGTTCAAGCTTTGATTCTAAGTAATCGGTATCCAATACTTCTAATATACCCATATCAGAAACAGCCATGCTCATTTCTCCTTGGGAATCTAGTATGGCTATGTACTTACCTGTTTTCTTAAGGTTTGAAATCATCAAGTGCTCCATGTTTACACCAGCCTGAGCTGTTTGTGCAATTACAGAATGACTTTCTATGTCATCGCCAACAGCGCTTAACAAGATGCTTTGAAGGTCTAATAAAGCAAGATTGTGAGCAATATTTCTGCCTACACCGCCTGCACTGATTTCTATATCTGAAGGATTTGAATCACCTGACACCAAATCCTTTTTAGATTTCGCCTTAATGTCCATGTTTAATCCGCCGATAACTGTTACCTGTGTTTTCATTCTAATATTCCTACCTTTTACTTGTCTTTTTATTAGGTATATGTTTTGCACCAATCATTTACATTAAACTAGAATGTGCAAAACATTTATAGTTATCATTCTATCATTTTATGAAATGCTTTTAAATAACCTACAAATTATTGTATATAAGTTTTCGATTTGAATTGTATGAAAAGAGTTCAAGCTGCATTATAATGATAGTATGATGTGATTAGGAGGATAAATATGACAAGTACATTAGAAAAAATACAATCAGTGAAGTATGAACATGATAAGCTTATAATACTGGATCAGACCAAGCTCCCAATGGAGACTTTTTATACAAAGTTAGACACCATTGAAGATGTTTGGGACGCAATATTTCATCTGAAGGTAAGAGGGGCACCTGCCATCGGAATTGCAGCGGCTTATGGATTATACATAGCTGCTAGAGATATCGAGAGTGATAACTATGAAGAATTTTGTATGAAATTAAAGAAGCATTCCAGTTATCTTGCTTCTTCGCGGCCAACAGCAGTTAATTTGTTTTGGGCGCTTAACAGAATGGAAGCCAGGGCAATGGAATGTAGAGATAAAAGTGTTAGTGAAATAAAGGTTATTCTGCTGACAGAAGCCCATAATATAAGAAACGAAGATGAGGCAATGTGTATCGCAATAGGAGAGAATGGGTTGAAGCTTCTAGCCAACGGCATGACAGTGCTGACTCACTGTAATGCGGGCGGACTGGCTACGGCACAATATGGAACTGCATTGGCTCCACTATATTTGGCAAAGGATAGAGGTTGGGACATTAAGGTTTATGCTGATGAAACAAGACCTTTGCTGCAGGGAGCAAGATTGACTACTTGGGAATTAAGCCGTTCAGGCGTCGATGTCACACTTATTTGCGACAATATGGCCGCAATGGTTATGAAGAAGGGTATCATTGATGCAGTTATAGTGGGCTGTGATAGGGTGGCGGCAAATGGAGATACCGCTAATAAAATTGGAACTTATGGCTTAGCGGTTCTAGCAAAAGCACATAATATCCCTTTTTACATAGCTGGGCCAACATCTACGATTGATTTAAAAACCTTAAGAGGAGAGGATATACCTATTGAGGAAAGGCATGAAGATGAAATCACATGCGCTTTTGGTAAGAGAACGGCACCAGAGGGCATTAAAGTGTATAATCCAGCTTTTGATGTAACGCCTCACCAGTTGATCACTGCAATTATTACTGAAAAGGGTATCGTGACAGCGCCCTTCGATGAGGGGTTAAAAGGGCTTTTTGAGTAGAACTTTTGATATTTAATAAAAAGAATGTTGCATACAAATCATAGAGAGTATGCAACATTCTTTCTTAAATTATATAAGGTTTTTTATTCTTCTGTTAATCTGCTATATTCTACAGCTATTTGAGCAGCCAGAGCGGCATTATTCCTTACCAAGGCAATATTAGCTTCAAGACTTTCTCCACCTGTAAGCTCCTTAACCTTAGAAAGTAGGAATGGAGTAACTTCTTTTCCCTTTATATGATTCTTTTCTGCCTCACTTATCGCCTGCTTTATAGCGCTATTTATGATATCCTGATTGGCTTCGTATTCTACAGGGATTGGATTGGCAATTACAACACCGCCATCGATATTTAAGTCCCATTTTGTTTTTAACATCATTGCAAATTCTAAAGGTGTTTCAACTTTATAATCCACATAGAAGCCGCTTTTTCTTGTATAGAAGGACGGAAATTCTTCTGTTTTGTAGCCTAATACAGGAACTCCAAGGGTCTCAAGCTTTTCGAGGGTTTTGCCTATATCCAATATTGATTTTACTCCTGCACATACAACTGCCACATCAGTTTGCGCAAGCTCTGTCAAGTCAGCTGAAATATCAAAGGATGTCTCAGCACCTCTGTGTACACCACCTATGCCTCCTGTTGCAAATACAGTAATACCTGCAAGCTGTGCAAATATCATAGTTGAAGCAACCGTGGTAGCACCGGTTTTTCCAAGAGCAATGATTGAAGGAATGTCTCGGCGGCTAACTTTGGCTACATCTTTGCCCTTAGCCAACAATTCCAAGTCTTCAGAGGATAAGCCTATTTTAATTCTGCCATTTATTATTGCTATGGTTGCAGGTGTTGCACCGTTATCTCTAATAATTTGCTCCAATTCCAGAGCAGTAGCAATATTGTCTGGATAAGGCATGCCATGAGATATAATAGTTGATTCCAATGCAACGATAGGCTCGTACTGGCGCAGTGCATTTAGAACCTCTCCTGAAATATCAATATAATCTGTAAATCGTTTCATTAAATTACCTCCGATTTGTTTATAACAAGATTTTGCTGTAGGATTTATTGCTTTTTTTGCAAAAAATCTACCCGATCGTTTCAACGAGGCAGGAGATATATGTATACCGCCTATCGCCAAAATTGGAACCCGCCGCTTATAGAAGAGGGGGACATCTTTTTGCCTCGTTATATTATGAATATATCATATTTAATTTGATAATCAAAGATTGTATTTTGGTTTACTGAGATAGCATTTACAAAATCAATACGAAATATATGGTTAGTCCCAAATTTTATAAATATTGCCAACTTGTCCGAAGAGTAGTAATATGATATATGGATATGTAATATTATGGCAGGGGGTATTGAAATGGAAGCAAGATGTCTCGATATAGACAAATGTGTATATTTAAACAACCTTAAGAGTGATGTGGACAGCTATCAAAAATGTGTTGAAAAAAGCTTGGTAGACTTAAATAATATGAATATCAAATATGAAAAAGCCATAAGAGAAATAGGTTCTGTATTTGATTTGTTTCAGCACATTAATCTTATAACTGACTACAACAATCTTTATGCCATAATAAATGATATGTTGATTGGAGTACTAGGTGTTACCGGAAGTACGATATTCAGCATAGAGGATAATGCACTTCTGGTTGAAGCAAGCAACATTTCAAGAAGAGACCTTAAGAATGTAAAGCCTATACAGAACAAACTAATTGGGTCTGGCTGTCTTGAAGGAAAGCTTACATTTTTTAAGTCTCATGAAATCACTGAAGAATTGTGTAATGCTAGATGTATTAAATCCGCGGTAGCAATTCCAATAATGAATAAAGATAAATGCTTAATGATTATTTTCTTGGAGCATAGTTTAGAAAACTATTTTGAAGAAGAAAATAAACAGTTATTGAGCACATTATCCTTGGCGATAAGGCTTGCCGCAGAAAATGCCAAGCTGTATTCGAATTTGGAAAATATGACTTCAAGAGACGGTATGACTGGGCTTTATAATTGCAACTATTTTGAAAAAGAGATTGCAAACTGTATAGATGTATGTGATAAATTTGGAATACCTTTTACAGTGGCTGTTATAGATATAGACCATTTTTTAATGATAAATAAGACATATGGCCACTTATGTGGAGATAAAGTTATAAAAGATATAGGTAGATTGCTTGAAAGCGAAGTTCGCAAGGGCGATATCGTTTGTCGCATAAATGGTGATAAATACGGGGTAATATTTAGGAATACCCTAGATACAAGCAGTATAAAGGATAGACTGGAAAAGGTTAGGACAAAGATATGCCAGTCAATGTCTTATGACAATGCAAGTCTTCAGGTAAGCTGTTCCTTCGGAATTGCCAGCACAAATACCTGTGAGGCTGGGGGTGACTATAAGGACGTTGCTGCCTTTGCAGAAGAAGCACTTAGGATGGCTAAAGAGCAAGGACGGAATAAAGTGGTGATATATGAAAAGTAGAACAGCTTAGGCTGTTCTTATTTTTATTGAATCAAAATGCTTAAGATCAATACAAAACATATGGTATCATAATATAGGCATTTCAAGTAAAATATATATGTATAATTGACATAAATATATATAGTCATGTAAAATCAATTATGTTGAATATCCAAAAGAAGCGAGGAGCAATAATGTTAAATCAAAACACTTTAAAAGAGATAAGAAGGCGGAGAACCTTTGCAATAATTTCTCACCCCGATGCAGGTAAAACAACCTTGACTGAAAAGCTCTTGCTATACGGAGGCGCCATAAGACTGGCAGGCTCTGTAAAGGCTAGAAAAGCACAAAAACATGCAGTATCAGACTGGATGGAAATTGAAAAGCAAAGAGGCATATCAGTTACATCTAGTGTAATGCAGTTTGAATATAATGATTTCTGTATAAACATACTTGATACACCGGGGCACCAAGACTTCAGCGAGGACACCTATAGAACGCTGGTTGCTGCTGACAGTGCTGTTATGATAATAGACTCTGCAAAGGGTGTAGAAGCGCAGACGAAAAAGCTTTTCCATGTGTGTAAAATGAGAGGGATTCCTATTTTTACCTTCATAAATAAGATGGATAGGGCGGGAAAAGATCCTTTTGAGCTAATCGAGGAATTAGAGCAGGTATTGGGTATAAAATCTTATCCGATGAATTGGCCAATAAGAATTGGGAATTCCTTTATAGGTATTTATAACAGAAAGCTTATGCAAATTGAGCTGTTTGATAGCGGAAATCACGGACAGAGCATAGTCGCTACAAATACGAAGGATATTAATGACTCTGTATTTAGAGACTTGCTTGGAGACGAAGCACATCAAAAGCTGAAGGACGATATTGAGCTTTTGGATATGGCAGGAGATGAATTTCATACCGGCAGTGTATTAAAGGGTGAGCTGACCCCAATATTCTTTGGCAGTGCAATGACAAACTTTGGAGTACAGGATTTTCTTGAAGATTTTCTGGATTTGACAACACCTCCTACGTCTAGAATGTCAGACGCTGGTGAAATTGAGCCTGAAAAAGATGAATTCTCAGGATTTGTATTTAAAATACAAGCCAATATGAATCCAACACATAGAGATAGAATTGCCTTTATGAGAATTTGCTCAGGTAAATTTGAAAAGGGTATGAACGTGAATCATGTGCAGCAGGGCAAGCAGATACGATTGGCACAGCCACAGCAATTTTTAGCCCAAGACAGAGAAATAGTTGATGAAGCTTATGCGGGAGATATCATCGGAGTTTTTGATCCGGGTATATTTAATATTGGAGATACACTTTGTGAGGGAAGCAGCAGCTTCGAATTCGAGGGAATTCCAGTTTTCGCACCGGAGCATTTTGCAAGAGTCTATACAAAAAATGCGATGAAGAGAAAGCAGTTCATTAAGGGCATAGAACAGTTATCTGAAGAAGGCGCGATACAAGTGTTCCAGCAGCCTGATTCCGCTACTCAGGAGTATATAATCGGAGTAGTAGGGGTACTTCAGCTGGAAGTATTGGAGTTCAGACTTAAAAATGAATACAATGTCGAAGTGAGCATGGATCATCTGCCATTTAGATATATCAGGTGGATAAAGACGCCGGGCTTCGATAAGAGAAGTGCAAAGCTTACGACTGATACTATGGTTGCTGTAGACAAACTGAGCAATTATGTATTGTTATTCCAAAATGAGTGGAGCATTAGTACGGTTCAGGATAGAAACAAGGAACTGGAGCTTACAGATATATTAAGCATAGGTATCAAAGCTAAATAAATTGAAATATAAAGGGAAAAGTCTTTGGATTTTTCCCTTTATGATTTACTATAAAATTATGGTAAAATAAAAAGGGATATGATAGTATGTTTTTTATACACATATTCGATAATATGTAGCTTAAGGGAGGTAGTCAATATGGATGAGAGCAGAAATATTTATATAATAGGACATAAAAACCCAGATACAGATTCTATTTGTTCATCTATTGCATACGCCTATCTTAAAAATGTAATAGACAAAGAAAATCAATATATACCGATTCGAATTGGGACTGTCAGCAGTGAGACAGATTATGTTTTGAAGCATTTTGGTATTGAACAGCCAACGCTTATTGCAGATGTGAAAACCCAAATCAATGATATAAGCATAAAAAATATTGCGACAGTTCAGCCCAGCATTTCGATGAAAAGAGCTTGGGAAAATATGAAAGATGGCAACATAACCACACTTCCTGTCTCGGAGGACGGATTCAAACTTGATGGTATTATAACAGTTGGTGATATTGCTCAGTCTTATATGGATATATATGACAATAATATTTTATCAAATGCCAAGACTCCATATAAGAACTTAATTGAAGTTCTTGAAGGGAAAATGATTGTTGGTAATATTGAGGATTCTATATGCAATGGACGTATTCTGATTGGGGCAATGAATCCTGAGGTTATGGAAAGTTATATAAATCCAAAGGATATAGTAATTTTGGGCAATCGTTATGAAACACAGCTTTGCTCCATAGAAATGGGTGCACAATGTCTTATCATTACCGGGGGATTACCCGTTGCCACTTCAATAAAAAAATTAGCTGAAGCAAACAATTGCGCCATAATATTATCAGAGCATGATACGTATATGGTAGCCAGACTTATCAATCAAAGTATACCTATCAGCTATTTTATGAAAAAAGCAAATTTAACTGTATTTAATTTTGATGATTATATAGATGAAATTCGAGAAATCATGGTCAAGAAAAGATACAGAAATTTCCCTGTTGTGGACAACGAAAATAATTTTAGGGGTATGATATCTAGAGCTTCTCTTATTAATCTAAGGCGTAAGCAGGTAATACTTGTTGATCATAATGAAAGATCGCAGGCTGTTGAGGGACTGGAAGAAGCTGAAATACTAGAAATTATTGATCACCATAGAATTGGGGATATTGAAACAGGGGGACCGGTTTACTTCCGTAATCAGCCCTTAGGCTGTACGGCAACTATTTTATACAACATATACAAGGAAAACATGATAGAAATACCAAAAAATATAGCAGGTTTATTGTGTGCAGCCATACTATCTGATACATTGATGTTCAAATCTCCAACTTGCACACCTATGGACAGGGCTGCAGCGGAAGAATTAGCACAAACCGCACAGATTGAAATGATAGAATTTGCCAAGGATATGTTTAGAGCAGGGTCAAATCTTTCGAACAAGAGAGAAAAGGAAATTTTCTATCAAGATTTTAAACAGTTCAAGGTCGGAAACTTATCAATGGGGGTAGGGCAAATTAACTCCATGGACAGACGTGAACTTGATGAAATAAAGAAGCGTATGCTTCAATATATGAATAAGGTAAACAAAGAGAAGAAGTTAGATCTGGTATTGTTTATGCTTACTGATATTGCTCATGAAAGCACGCAATTGCTATTTGTTGGCAGTCATAAAGAGCTGGTTTCCAGAGCTTTTGACGGAGTATCTGATGAAAGCTCGATTGAGCTGCCAGGGGTTGTATCAAGAAAAAAACAAGTGATTCCACCATTGATAAAAAGCTACGATAAGTTATAAGCTGCAGGGGGTTAAAGAGTGTGGGGATTTTAGATTATATATTTATATGTGCAGCAGGATTTATTGCTGCAGCGGTGGATTCTATAGCAGGGGGAGGCGGGCTTATCAGTTTGCCTGCTATCATGTCCGTAGGGGTGCCGGCGCAACTGGCGTTAGGGACAAATAAGTTTGCAAGCTCTTGGGCATCCTTTACTAGCACTTTAACCTTTGCGAAATCAAAGAAAATATATATGCCTTTGATTAAATATCTGATACCTTGCACCCTTGTAGGTGCATCTATCGGAGTGTACACAGCGCTTAGGATTGATCCTGCAGTGCTCAGGATGATGATATTAGTTCTAATATTTGCAGTTGCAATTTATACCATTATCAATAAGAATTTTGGAAGTGAGGATAAGTTCCAGGGTTTAACAAAGTTGAACATATTTTATGGATGCTTATTTGCCTTCGCATTGGGCTTTTATGATGGTTTCTTTGGACCTGGCACAGGATCCTTCTTAATATTCTTATTTATTAGTGTATTTGGCTTTGATTTTACAATTAGTGCAGGCAACGCTAAAATATTGAATTTTGTAAGCAACATTACTTCCCTAGTGTTATTTGCAATTAGCGGAAACATAAGATATGCGATTGGAATTCCAATGGCATTGTTTATGATATTAGGAGCAAGAGTAGGTACCAAGATAGCAATTAATAACGGTGCCAAGGTTATCAAACCGATATTTGTGACTATTGCTTTGGTTTTAACAGCTAAGCTATTGTATCAAAGCTTGATAAAGTTTTTTTAGGATAAAGAATATAAAGCATTGGTTTTATTCATTAAAACTGATGCTTTTTTATTTGTATTTACCGAAAATCAACTCCTTTGAAGGTTGAATATGGTGATACAACTGACATGCATATATTTGTAGATCAGTATTATAAGTTTTGAAGAATAAGGTATATGAAATAGCTGATACTAAAATTGGCTTTAGGAAGTAGTTCTAAAAATAAATTTTAGTTTTAGTATTTTTTGGATTGATTTAATTGATAAAAGGTGCTATTATATTGTTATATCACAATATTACGATATAGTAATGCAGAAGAGGTGAATAAGTTGACAAATACGTCTTATTTTATAATTGTAGCAATAATTATTTTGTTTGTAATAATGAGGAGGAAATCAATTATGGTGAATTCAAATGTAAGAAATCTTACCGCGGAGGAAGCTTATAAGCTAATAAATGAAAATAATAATGTTTTTATTCTTGATGTTAGAACCAAAGGAGAGTATTCGAATGGTCATATACCTGGAGCAAAGCTGATTCCATCTGGCGAGATTGCATCAAGAATTAGTGAGCTTCAAGAATATGTTAACAAACCTATTCTTGTTTACTGTGCCTCGGGAGGAAGAAGCCCAGGAGCTGTTCAAACATTAGTAAAAAACAATTTTACTGAAATATATCATCTAAGTAGAGGAATTTCATCGTGGACCTATGGCATAAAAAGATAGAGGAGGAAATTATATGAGTAAAAAGGTACTAATTGTTGGCGGGGTAGCCGGTGGTGCATCTGCGGCGGCTAGACTTCGAAGGCTGGATGAGTCGGCAGAAATTATAATGTTTGAAAGGGATGAACATATCTCCTTCGCAAACTGCGGACTTCCCTATTATATTGGAGAAACGATAAAGGACAGAGAAGATCTTTTAATTCAAACACCTGAGAGCATGAAATCCAGATTCAATATAGATGTAAGAGTAAATAGTGAAGTAACCCAACTTGATACAAAGAAAAAAGTGGTTAAGGTTAATAGTCAGAATAAAGGCATGTATGAAGAAAGCTATGATTACATCGTTTTATCCCCAGGAGCAAAGGCTATTAGACCAAATATAGAAGGAATAAACAGCAATAGGATTCTTACCCTAAGAAATATTGCTGATACGGATAGAATAAAAGAATATGTAGATAAAAAGGATGTAACCAGTGCGGTTGTTATCGGTGGGGGCTACGTTGGGGTTGAAATGGCCGAAAACCTAATTGAGAGAGGTCTTCATGTAACTTTAGTTGAAGCTGCTCCTCACATACTTGCACCCTTTGATTCTGATATTTCTGTACTGCTGGAAAAAGAGTTAGCAGCAAATGGTATTGAGTTAGTATTAAATGATGGGGTAAAAGCCTTTAAGGATAACGATACAAGTGTGGAAATTGTATTAAATAGTGAAAAAGTAATTTCCACTGATTTAATTATTCTAGCAATAGGAGTAATGCCTGATACTGCATTTTTAAAGGACACTGAAATAAAGCTGGGAGCTCGGGGCCATATTTTAGTAAATGATAAGATGGAAACAGGTGTAGATGGCATTTACGCTGTAGGCGATGCTATTGAAGTCATTGACTTTGTAAATGCACAAAATACGGCAATCCCTCTTGCAGGACCTGCAAACAAGCAAGGTAGAATTGCAGCGGACAATATAGCAGGGCTAGACACCGCTTATAAAGGAACCCAAGGCACTTCAATTATAAAAATATTTAATTTAATAGGTGCAAACACAGGCAATAATGAGAGAACCTTGAAACGATTAAATATACCTTATAAAGTGATTTTTGTTCATCCGGTTTCACATGCTTCCTATTATCCTGGCGCACAGCAAATAACTTTGAAGCTCTTGTTTAATGATAAAGGAAGCATTCTCGGAGCACAGGCAATCGGCTCTGAAGGTGTTGATAAGAGAATAGATGTTATTGCAACTGTTATTAGACTTCGTGGAACAATCTATGATTTAACAGAGCTTGAGCTATGCTATGCTCCACCATTCTCTTCAGCCAAGGATCCAGTTAATATGGCAGGCTTTGTAGCGCAAAATGTCATAGAAGGAAGAATGGATGTAATCTCACCGGAGCAATATTTAGAGTCCACCAATGGCGATGCTTTGCTTTTAGATGTGCGTACTGTAGCAGAATTTGAGAAAGGTCATATAGAAGGGGCAGTAAATATTCCGGTTGACAGCCTGAGAGAAAGAATTGGGGAGCTTGATAAGAACAAAGACATAATTGAATATTGTCAGGTTGGATTAAGAGGATATATTGCAGCTAGAATTTTAAATCAAAATGGTTTCAAAGTAAAAAACATGACCGGTGGGTATAAATCTGCCAGTACTTTGAAGTTTAAAATTAATAAAACAGTTAAGGCAGCACCAAGTGATAAACAGATTGATCCAGATACGCAAACTGTAAAAATCAAATAAACAAAGCATGAAATATCTTGAAATATATAGACACCCCGAAGCTTTCGACAAGTATGCTTCGGGGTGTCTATATTTATAAATTCATTAAGAATACATTATTTCAAAGCGAAATAATATTTGTAATTGCCTGCACCACCTTAACACGAATTCATATAATAAACTAGAAATAAGGACAGTACAAACTTAGAAAGGAGGTATCGCCATGGGAGATAATGAAAATGTACAGTGCTCGCAGGCAAATGAATCTGATAGAAGACTTAATAATATTGATCAGGCATTGAAAGACCTGAGTACTAGACTTGGAGCTGTAGAGACAAAAACAGAGGTGTACAATGAGCAAATAAAAATGATTTTTAATATATTGGAGGATATAAAACTAAGCTTAAAGGATTTACAGAAATCAGTTAATAAATTAGAAAAAAGACCTGCCGATTTATCTCAGAAAATCTTCATTGGCGTATTAACTTCTATGATTACTGCACTTTTGATGCTTGGAATGAAGATAATTTAAAAAAGAGCCCTTAGGCTCTTATTTTTTTGAAAGTATGAAATACTAAAATAACATTTGCAAATTCGTTTGTTTAATAATATGAAAACTATAAAAACCTATCAGCCCCAGCTGACACTAATAGAAGAAGAAAACCTACCGCAATCATCTTCATAGAAAAGTTAAGACTGTTGTTTAACAGCATATCGTCTACCTTTTTCCTTTGTTCATAACTTGACGACATTACAGTGCTTGCATATTTATAGCCTATGCTGTTTGTTGACATTGTTGAGCCAAACATGGACAACCCTCCCAGCAAAATATATGACATTGAAGCATAGAAAAGCCAGTTGGAATAAGCTATGTTATTGAAATTTCCCTTGTATATGAGATAGGATGCCACAATGGCAGCGGTAATAACAACAAGAATCATTATACCTAGTATAAGCTTTCTAAAGGTTTTACCTCTACTGCATTGTTCCATTTAATTCCACCTCCTGATAATACTACTTTATCATAAGGCTGTAATCAATGTAAATAATTGATAAATATAATAAATGCATTTTGAAAATAGATTGACAAATAAATCGCTATATCGTAATATTATGTTATAGTGATTTAAGGAGTGGTTTTATGGAAGACTTAACAAAATATAATGATACGGCTGAGCTATTGAAGGTTTTGGCTCACCCTGTGAGGTTGTGCATTGTAAAGGGTCTGATGAATCAAGAATGTAATGTGTCACATATGCAGGAATGTCTTGATTTGCCTCAATCTACAGTTTCTCAGCATTTGAGTATTTTAAGGTCTAGAGGAATAATCAAAGGAACGAGGAAAGGACTTGAGGTTACTTATTGCATTTCAAACGAAGAGGTAAAGAAAATAATAGATCTATTATTTGATTAGTCACTTGTGAGAGGGGAATTGTTAAATGAATAAACAGAAGCTTATCGTTATCGGTGCTGTTGCAGCAGGGACAAAGGCTGCATCAAAAGCCAAGAGAGAAAATCCGGATTTGGATGTGAAGATATTTACCAAAGAAGAGCATATATCCTATGCGGGATGCGGTTTACCTTATTATATAGGTGGGATAATCAAGGAGAAAAATGAACTTGTTGTTAGAACTCCTGAAATATTCAAGAAGGAACAGGATATTGATATATTTATTAAGCATGAAGTTACCAAGGTGGATGTAAATTCAAAGAAAGTATTTGTAACAAACTTAGATACGCAAGAACAATTGTCTTATGAATATGATAAGCTGGTTCTAGCAATGGGGGCATCTCCTATAAAGCCTCCACTAGAGAACATAAGTCTAAAGAATATATTTACGCTTAGAAGTGTAACAGATGCTTTTGAAATTAGAGATTTGGTTGATGCTGGTAAGGTGCAAAAGGCTGTCGTTGTAGGCGGAGGCTTCATAGGACTTGAAGTAGCTGAAAATTTAAAGCATAGAGGTGTAGAAGTAACCCTCATAGAACTTGCTCCTCATGTGTTGCCTCCCTTCGACGAAGAAATAGCATTATTGGCACAAGCACATATGAAGGACAAGGGTGTAAATATCATAACTAGTGAAAAGGTACTGGGATTTGAAGGCAATGGTGAGTTTGTCTCCAAGGTAAAATCAACGGCAGGAGATTTTGAAGCTGATATCGTTGTACTTTCTATAGGTGTAAGACCAAACGTTAAGATTGCAGCTGAAGCTGGCATAGAACTTGGTACAACAGGAGCAATTAAGGTTGACAAGTATATGCAGACAAATGTAGGAGATGTATTCGCAGTAGGTGATTGTGCTGAGAATGTCAACTTAGTCACTAATCTACCTGCATGGTATCCAATGGGCTCAACTTCTAACAAGACCGGCCGTATTGCGGGGAACAATGTAGTTAACACCGAGCATATGGATAGCCTTGAAGGCGTTCTAGGGACAACCATTGTAAAGCTATTCGACATGAATGCAGCGAAGACTGGTCTATCTGAGAGAGACGCAAGAAAAGCCGGGATGAACATAGAAACCATTTTGGTTCCTGCAACTGACAAAGCGCACTACTATCCAGGCAATAAACCAATAATAACAAAGCTCATAGTAGAAAGGTCAACCCATAAAATACTGGGGGCTGAGATAATAGGCAGTGGAATAGTTGATAAACCTATTGATATAATAGCCACGGCTATGACGCTTAATGCTAGAGTTGAAGATCTTACTAAGCTGGATTTGGCTTATGCACCGCCTTTTTCAATGGCAATGAGCTCTACGATAATGGCAGCCAATGTAATGTTAAATAAGCTGAACAGTAAAATAGATACAATTACATCCAGAGACTTACAGGAAAAGCTTAAGGACAGTCAAGTAAATATTGTTGACGTTAGAGAAGAAGAAGAGTGCTTCATTTCTGCAATACCGGGAACTTTGAATATACCATTAAATACGTTGTCTGAAAGAAGTGGAGAGATAGACAAAAGCAAAGAAACGGTAATATTGGTATGCAAGGTAGGCAAGAGAGCATTTTTGGCTTATTTGAAATTGAAACAACAAGGCTTTGAAAATATAAAGGTATTGGAAGGCGGCATCAACGCTTATCCATACAATGTTGAATAGGAGGAATTGAAAATGGCAGATAAACATATCAATGCAAGGGGCTTGCAATGCCCTGGGCCAATTGTTGAGCTTTTTAAAGTTGCAAAAGCAGCAGAAAGCGGTGACGTGATTACGATTGAGGTTACAGACTGTGGTTTTTCTAAGGATATCAATGCATGGTGTAAAAAAACAGGCAATGAACTAGTAAGCCTTGAAGAAACTGATGGAGTTATTCATGCGGTTATAAAGAAGTCGTAAATTGATACAAATGGAGGATAAAAATGAGTAGCAAAACGATTATTATGTTTAGCGGAGATTTGGATAAAGCTATGGCAAGCCTTATTATCGCAAATGGCGCAGCTGCCATGGGTGACGAAGTAACTATGTTTTTTACCTTTTGGGGCTTGAATGTTCTAAGGAAAGCTAAGAAGATCAAGGTTAAAAAGGAATTCATGGAGAATATGTTTGGCTTTATGATGCCCAGAGGTGCAGATAAACTTGCACTTTCCAAGATGAATTTTGGGGGTGCGGGTACAGCTATGATGAAATCTATAATGAAGAAGAAAAATGTAAGTAGTCTGCCTGCGCTGCTTGAAAGTGCGCAAGCGATGGGTGTTAAAATGATTGCCTGTACAATGTCAATGGATGTAATGGGAATCAAAGCGGAAGAGCTCATCGATGGGGTGGAGTTAGCAGGGGTAGCGACATATTTAGGTGAGGCAGAAAATTCTAATGTTAATTTATTTATTTAAGTAATGAAGCATAAAAAAGACTGTTGACATTCATTATGTGTCAACAGTCTTTTCGTTTTCTCATTTCTTTTCCTCTTCTTTTTCGTTAGTTTTTTCTAGCTTTTCTGAAACTTTTAGTATAATCTCAGTCTTGGCTTTAACTATTGTGTGATCTTGGACCTCAATAGCATCATTAAGATCTGAAGTTGCAAATTCAATTTGGTTAATCATATCCTTACTTTTTTCATTCAGCTTAGGACGAGTTTGCATCCATACAACCTTTAAATATTCTAAGACTTCTTTTGCACCTTTAAAATCTTTTTTTTCACTCAGAAGCTGAATCTTTTTAGCTGCGAATTTAATTTTACCTATCTCTGGGGGACTTTTCGCAGTATAGGTCAAATAGAAATCAGGCAGGTATTTATAAAGCTGTGTTACATCCAAAAGACTTTGAAACACATTTTCATTATCAATAGATTTTGTCAATGCATTTAGGGAATCTTCAAAATCCTTAATTGTAGTCTGTGTCATGATCAAAGCTACAGCCTTTGACTCATATGCATTCCAAAGACCATGAAGCTCCATGGTATCTTTTTTGAATTGTTCAAACTGAGTTCTATTTGCTTTTTCAATTTCGATTTTCATTTTTTGGAGTTCAAGAGCCGTCTCCATCTTCTGGGCTTCTGGAGTTACGATATCTACTTCTGAAGACTGTCCGCCTTGACCTCCCTGCTGTCCGCCAGAACTACCGCCACTACTAGAGCCTCCGCCGCCTTCTTGTTTTGATTGCTGCTCTTGACCGCCTTCTTTCTTAGCCTTCTTTTGTATTTCTTCTTGCTGCATAAATAAAGGCTTCTTGCTGCTTTCATGCATTTCCATTAAGGCTTTCTCTATTTTTTCTATAGCTTTACTTAAATCATCTAATTCTTTCGGAGGTTTATTTTCCTCCTTCTTATCTTTTGCCTTGGGAACCGGCTTCTTTTGTGGAGAACATGAGGTTAAGGCGAAAATCATAGAAACTGAAATAATAAGTACCAAAAATCTATGAAAAAAAACATGTTTTTTCAAATATATCACCTCATATTTATTATTGCCTGACTAAAAATAAATATAAGTTTATGTTAACAAATTTCTATGTTGCGAAAAAAAATATTAATGAAAAGTAGCAAAAGCATCTGATTTTGCATGATCAAGATTGTTTTTTAAAGTATGGCACATTCTGCTTTATAAAAATAGTATTTCTCTTATTAGCTTAATTTTGCTAAAATAAATATAGAACTAAATTTTAATATATGTTATGGAAGATAGTTATCGATACTTAATCAGTAGACACACCTGCTTTTGTATTGTCAAAGATGTATTTTTCAATTCATATGAATAAAGGAAAATGTATTGCACAATATGATTTGATGTAGAATATTTAGTGCAAGCCACATTGTATAAGGAGTAGAAAATATGATATTCAAAAGAGCTACATTTTTTGTAACCAGTGCTGTCTTTGTTTTGATGCTGATTCTATTATTGCTATTTACCAACGTACAGCAAATAGCCTTTGATAGAGGGTATTTTAATGAACAATATGAAAAATATCAAATTGCACAAAGTATTGGCGTAAGTGAAATAGATCTTATGACGGCAACAGATAATTTGTTAAATTACATAGACGGAAAAAGAGAAGATATCAATTTTCAAATGACTATAGAAGGAGTCCCGCAGGAATTTTTCAGTGAAAGAGATAAGCTGCATATGATTGATGTAAAAAACTTGTTTGTACAGGGCAAGCTAATAAGAAATATTGCCTTCGTATATTGCTTGGTTTATGCAATCGCATTTTTCTTTATAGCTAAGAGCAAGAGAAAAGTATTTTCAAAGCTTTTAATATATACATTTATAGGTGGCTTAATTCCTATTGTAATTCTAGGGATATTAATGAGCATAGATTTCTATAAGTATTTTACAATCTTCCACGAAATATTTTTTAACAATGACTTGTGGCAGTTAGAGCCAGCAAAAGATAGATTGATAAATATGTATCCGGAGGCTTTCTTTTCGGACATAGCCTTCAAAATAGTATTTTATTATATAGGAGAGCTTGTATTGCTTCTTGCCCTAGGTATTTTTGGTTTAAAATATAAAAGCGAAAAGAAAAATAGAATATAAAAACGGTTAGGAGAGATTAAAATGAAAAGAGTACTAATTATAGCATTGACCTTGATAATGGTTTTATCCGGCTGTACTTCAATTAAGCAAAACTCCGCAACTAGCGAGAACATAGATTTATATTTTGCGCTTAAAGATAATGTTGGTTTAGATAAAGAGCAACGAAGCATAGAATATAAGGATGCATCGGAGAAGTATACAAAAACCCTGGAGGAGTGGGTAAAAGGACCATCTGATATAGCTAAATTTGAAAAAAGCATCAGTGATTCTGTAAAGGTTCTAGGAGTCACCGTAGAGCAAGATAAACTGACTGTGAATCTAAATCAGGCATTTAATACCTTCGGGGGTGTGATGCATGAAGCTGCGACCATTTCTTCCTTGGTGAATACAATGGTGCAATTTACTGAAGTAAATAGTGTGAGAATCATGGTTGAAGGGAAGGATTTGATTGCCCCTAGCGGCAACCCTTATGGATTTTTATCAGAAATCCAGTTTGACCCAAATAATCTAGGGCAGCTGGAAAATAGGGAAGTAACTTTGTACTTTGCAGATGATCAGGCAATGTACGTGGTAGCAGAAAAAAGAAATATCAATGTAGAGCAGAATGCAACCAAGGATAAGCTTATCAAAGCCTTGCTTGAAGAAATGATAAAAGGACCAGAAAACACTGATTTATACCCTACAATACCTAAGGAAGCAAGAGTAAATTCAGTAGTAGTTGTTGGAGAAAGGGCAACAGTAGATTTTAGTGAAGAAATGTATACGATGCACTCAAAGGGAGCAGCAGGGGAGGATATGACTTTGACATCCATTGCAAATACATTAACTGAAGTTGAGGGAATCAAAGAAATCGTGCTGCTTCTGAACGGAAAACCTTTAAATATTGAGCATGCGATTATTGACAGCAACAACCCTTTGACTAGAGCAGAGGATAGAATACTTAAAAAGTAAAGAGGGTGTATATATTGGAGACGAAGGACTCAGGATTCAGTAGTAAACTAACGCTAATAGGGGTTAATATCATATATTTATTGGGAATGATACTGCTGATATCGGTTGGAGGCTTTGTACAAACGAGAGACTTTAACAGTGGAATTTTGATTACAGAGTTTTTACTTATCGCATTGCCTGTTTTTCTATATGTAATATTTAAGAAAGGCAGTATAAAGAAAGAGCTTAGGTTTAACAAACTTGGTTTTAAGAATGGATTTTTAATTGCTTTTATTTTTATATGTGGTTACCCAGTTGCGATTTTTGTAGGAATATTAGGAAATTTATTTGTTAGTTTCTTTGGAAAGCTTATACAATCTCCCATACCGATTGCTGAGAACCTCAGTGAATATGCCCTGCTGCTTATGATTATAGCTGGATCGGCCGGTATATGTGAGGAGATACTCTTTAGAGGACTTATCATGAGAGGCTACGAAAGATTGGGGAAATGGCCAAGCATTATATTTACAGCAGTTCTCTTTTCTATGCTCCATTTAAATATTCAAAATGTATTAGGAACATTATTTCTAGGAATCGTTTTGGGCTATGTAGTTTATACGACAAATTCAATATATGCAGGCATGATTGGACACTTTGTGAGTAATGCTATAGCTGTAAGTATAAGCTATGTATTGATGCAGCTTATGCCTTTTGCTAGAGATGCAGCAGCTCAAGAGATATCTCAAGCCCTTATGATACAAGGGCTTATGATATGGGCTGTAATAATTGGTATATATGCGTCTTTATCAGGTTTGATCATGTTTTTTTGCTTACGAGCCTTGAAGGAATTGAATAAAGTCAAAATCACCGAGCAAAATATGGAATTGATGACTGAAAAACAATCTTTAACTATGATATTGAAGAGCATTAAAGTAGCTTGGCCACTATACATCAGCTTAGTAATATTCATTTTTTACGCAATAGCAGAATTT
>JARBUB010000019.1 GCA_029239905.1 Clostridia bacterium | reverse complement strand
CTTTTGAGAAAGCTTAAGCTGCCTAAAAGCATCATTGAGATTATGACTTTGATATATAGATTTATATTTGTACTTCTTGAGTCTGCTGTTGTTATTCACAATTCACAAAGCTCAAGACTCGGCTATTCCAGCTTGGGTAACAGCTTTAAATCTATGGGTAAGCTGACAAGCATGGTTTTTATAAAGGCATATAACAACTCACAGGCTTTATACCAATCTTTAGTTTCAAGAGGTTATAATGGAGACTTAAACGTAATGTCTAGGGAATATAGCTTTAGTATAAGAAATATTAGTCTTATATTTGCTATAGAAATACTATTAGTAGTTCTTGTTTTTTTAATAGGGAGTAGTTAAATGGAAGATTATATTTTTGAGGTTAAAGATATTGTATATTCATATATGGATGGTACAAAGGCACTAAGAAATATCAATATCAATATTGAAAAAGGGAAGAAAATTGCTTTTATTGGTGCAAATGGCGCCGGGAAATCAACGCTTTTTCTGCACTTTAACGGAATTAATAAGCCTGAGGCAGGAGCGATATGTTTTAGAGGAAAAAAGATAAGCTATACCAACAGTGAACTAACAAAGCTTAGAAAAGAAGTCGGAATCGTTTTTCAAGAGCCCGATAATCAGCTTTTTTCATCCAGTGTGCTGCAGGAGATATCCTTTGGGCCTATGAACATGAAGCTTGATAAGGAAACTGTAATGAAAAGGATTGAGAAAGCGATGGATGCCACTGCTATAGCTGACTTAAAGGATAAGCCCACTCATTTTCTAAGCTATGGTCAGAAAAAAAGAGTGGCTATAGCATCAATTTTAGCGATGGAGCCCCAGGTGCTGATTTTGGATGAACCCACTTCTGGACTTGATCCCCAAAACTCAAATGCTGTAGAAGATATTCTAAACACCTTGAATAAAGAAGGTAGAACAATCATTATATCAACACATGATATAGATTTTGCATATAGCTGGGCTGATTATATATATGTTATGAATAGGGGAGAAGTCGTTAGTCATGGAACTCCTAGGGAAGTATTTATAAGTAAAGAACTCATAGAGCAAGCGAATATCAAGCTGCCATGGATTGTTGAAGTATATATGGAGTTTAATAAAGGTGCCGAGTTCAATAAGGAATCTCTACCAAAGAATAAAGAAGAATTGTTTAGTCTGGTCAAGAACAAATAAAAGGAGCTGTAAGTCTATGACTACAGCTCCTTTTACTTGTTCTATTTCTTATTGTTATTATTCAATTCAACAATCTTAAGTATTACCTCAACGGCTTTAACCATTGAAGGAATTGGAATATACTCTAGTTTCCCATGGAAGTTGTGACCTCCAGTGAAGATGTTTGGAGTAGGAAGACCAACATAAGTAAGTCTAGCGCCATCTGTTCCGCCTCTAATAGCTCTTTGCTTTGGAGTGATTCCTACCTCTTCCATAGCCTTCTTCGCCATATCCACAATGTACATGACTGGTTCAATATGCTCTCTCATGTTGAAATATTGATCCTCAAGCTCCATAACTACAGTGCCTTCACCATACTTGGCATTTAGGAAGCTTACAATATTCTCAATAAGTTTTTTCTTATCTATTAATTTAGCTTTGTCATGATCTCTAATAATCATATACAAATATGTATGCTCAATTTTGCCTCTTATATCGTTCACATGGAAGAAGCCTTCATATCCTTCGGTATATTCAGGCTTTTGACCTGCAGGAAGCATAGCCATTAGCTCTGATGCGATAGATATTGAATTTATAAGCTTATCTTTGGCTGTACCTGTATGTATGCTGTTGCCGTTTATATTGATTTTAGCATGAGCGGCATTGAAGTTTTCCATCTCAATTTCGCCTATTTCGCCGCCATCCATTGTATATGCGAAATCTGCATTGAATTTCTTCACATCAAAATGATCTGCACCTTCACCAATTTCTTCATCAGGTGTAAAAGCAACCTTTATAGTACCATGTTTAATTTGAGGATTGTTTATAAGGTACTCAACGGCAGTGATTATTTCTGCAATACCAGCTTTATTGTCTGCACCTAGTAATGTAGTGCCGTCAGTAGTTATAATGTCTTGACCCTTATAGTTTTTTAGAACTGGGTATTCAGCAGCAGATATTACTACACCATTTTTTAGGACTATATCTTCGCCATTATAGCTTTTAACGATTTGAGGATTAACATCCTTACCAGATGCATCAAGTGCTGTATCCATATGTGCAATAAGTCCTATGGTTGGCACTTCAACTTCCATATTTGAAGGTAATGTTGCCATGATATAACCATTTTCATCAAAGGACACATCCTTCATACCAAT
This sequence comes from Clostridia bacterium, assembly GCA_029239905.1. Lineage (GTDB taxonomy): Bacteria > Bacillota > Clostridia > Lutisporales > Lutisporaceae > GWB2-37-7. The sequence continues at coordinate 17,236 of JARBUB010000019.1, read as the reverse complement.
TTGCTCAAGTTCTTTTGCTAAGTCCTCTCCCAAAACCTTTTGCCCTGGTGTACTAGGGGTAGTCTTTGTATCCATACTGGATTGGGTATCATATTTTACGTACTTTAAAAATCTCTCAACTACTCTTTCCAAACGAATCACCCTTTCATAAAAGCATAATTTTAATATAACTTAATTATTACAAATTGAAGTTGGTATTACAACTACAATATGAGTACTATTAAGAAATATATACCAATTGGCAGATAAATGGAGTACAAGGTCTATAATTGCTATATTTGAATAAATTTATACAAAGATAGATTGTGGAGGTGTATTATGAGGGTATATATTGTAAATCGCAGGACGCTGACAAGGCTTCTTATGGTGATACTGCTCATAGGAGTATCTGCTTTATATACAGCAGGAATAGAAAATGGCGTACTTAGCGTATTTATGGATAACAATAGACAAATTCCAATATACTGTGTGGATGTTCCAGAGAAGAAGATAGCAATAAGCTTTGATGCAGCCTGGGGAGCAGATAAAACAGAAGAATTGCTAAAGATTCTGAAAGAGCATAATGTCAAAACTACCTTTTTTCTGGTAGGCTTTTGGGTAGATAAATTCCCAGAAATGGTAAAGAAAATAAGTGACGAAGGTCACGAGGTAGCAAATCACTCTGCAAGCCATCCTCAGATGTCAACATTATCAAAGGAGCAGATTATCAAGGAGCTTAATTCGACTTCAGAGAAAATAGAAGCCATCATAGGCAAGCCAACAACCCTTCTGAGGCCACCCTTTGGAGACTATAACAATAGGCTGATAGAAACGTCCCATGAGCTAGGTTATCAGGTAATTCAATGGGATGTAGATTCTCTTGATTATAAGGATTATGGAACTCAGTCCATTGTTGATAAGGTGCTTGGAAAGGTTAAGAATGGATCAATTGTGCTTTTTCATAACAATGCTACCTATACCCCTGAGGCTCTACCAATCATTTTAGATGAGCTGCAGAAACAAGGATATCAGATAGTGCCTATATCAGAGCTGATATATAAGGAGAATTACTACATAGATCATACTGGGAAACAAACCCCGTTGAAGCCATAATTATAATTCTTTTGGGACAAATAAAGCACCTCCTTAATATGATGTATTAAGGAGGTGTTTTTTATGGATAAGGAATTAAAAAGTGATATAAAAAAGCTGTTACTGCTGGATAGTTTGCTTACGTCCTCCTTTTCTATTTCAAGGGTGCTGGATGAAGTTGAGGAAGAGTTGGAAGAGATTTTTGGAGGACGTAAAGAGAATGGTTTTAAAATTGAGGATTTGATCAAAATTAGAACTCTTAAATAAATAATCAGCTGTGGTTATACATAAAATAAATTAATCAGCGAAATATATAATTTATCATGAGTAGGGGAGCTGATAGTTTGTTAATGGATAACTTTGAAAGAATTGGTGTAACCGCAGACTGGCAAAAGGTACTTCCCGGAATGGTATATGTAGACTTACAAGAGAATAAAAGTAGAAAGGAGATATTTAACGCTTACAATAATGGGGCATCGATAATTTTTACTACACGGAATATTTCCAATCCAGAACTTCCTGTAATTAAAGTAAATAATGTTTATGAGACAATGCTTCTCATGCTGAACAAATATTTTCACAGCCCACAAGATAAGTTGAAGCTAGTAGCGATAAGCGGTAGTAATGATAAAGACATTGTACTTGATATACTCCATAGAATATTGAATCAGGATAGCAGTGCAATAAGTTTAAAGGAGAAAGATGATTTTCGCAACTATTTTAACTCGCTTAATCATATGACAATCGAGGATATGTACGAGCATCTAAATAAGATTGTTACAACAGGGGAGCATTATATGCCGCTTATTGTTGATTATAAGTTAAAATATTTTAAGTTTATAAACAACTTTATGTTTGATTGTGCGTTAATTACTGGGGTAAACAATTTTGATATTGGAGATCAAAACTATGTATTGGACAGCATCAGAGGCTTCATTTCACAAATCTCTGACAGCAAGCCTATTATTTTTAATAATGATGACGATCTGGTACTTGAAGCTCTATCATATTGTAAAAACAATATCGTAATATCTTATGGATTAAATAAAAAAGCGGCGGTTACAGCGACAAGTATTGACGTAAACCAGCAGACTACTTTCAACTATTGCTTACAGAGAAGCTTTACGACTAACAACGGAAACCATATGGAGCCTTTTGAAATGCCTATTAGTATGAATTTATTGGGAAGCAGCAGCATATATAATGCATTAGCAGCCATCACCTGCGCACTGTATTATGATGTGGATATGGAGCATATCAAAGCTACACTTTGCAACTATGTGGCACCTAAGAGGAGATTTGAAATTTCAGATTTTCATGGTGCAACTGTTTTGGATAATTACTGTACTAGTATTGGGGAGCTTGATAAGACCTTTGAGGGAATTCAGCTGTTAAATTACAATAAACTTAGACTTGTTCTAGCTGTAGATAAGTATACTAGAGGGCAAAGTATCGAGGATTTAGTTAAATTAATGAGTCAGTGGAGCGGTATATTAGGTATAAACGAGTTATTATTATGTGGGTGCATAGACATAAATGATAAGATTATTCCACCTTCAATAAATGATGTTCGAATGCTAAAAAAAGCCTTAAGCGATTTTGTTCAAATAAAGTATTTTGATAAACTTCAGGATACCGTTGAAAATGTAGCGATGAGCCTGAGGGAGGGTGAAATGATAATTCTTGCAGGTGGAGAGGAAATGAATGGTGCTAAGACTTTGCTTGAATACCAAATAAAACAAGAGAAACTTAAACAAGCACATCATTAATATTTTTAGTAATTAAAGAAAATTTAGTAAAAAGATTCATAATGTCATGCTTGTATGAATATGTATAGTGTAGATTAAAGCTCTAATAAACACAAGAACAATGAAGGGAGTGGGGTCTACATGACCGACAAAATAAGTGAAAACAATACAGTAACCATTGTTGGAACAGTTAAGTCAAAGCCAGAGTTTAGTCATGAGATGTATGGTGAGGGTTTTTATAACGTTTATCTTGAAGTTCCTAGATTAAGCGATTTTTCGGACACTTTACCAATTACAGTATCCGAGCGCTTAATGACAGGAGTAGGTCTGGAGGTAGGCAGCAAGTTGGTAGTTTTAGGTCAGTTAAGATCTTACAATAAGCTGCTGGATGGCAGCAACAAACTGATTTTAACTATATTTGCTAGGGATTTAAAGTTGGATGACGAAGAAATCAAGAACCCAAATCAAATTTATCTAGACGGGTTTATTTGCAAAAAACCCATATACAGAACAACTCCCTTTGGTAGGGAAATTACCGATATGTTGATAGCAGTAAACAGGCCTTATAATAAATCAGATTACATACCAAGCATTGCATGGGGAAGAAATGCGAGATATTCAGAAAACTTGACTGTGGGCGATAGAATAAAGGTATGGGGAAGAATCCAAAGCAGAGAATATCAGAAGAAGTTAAATGAAGAAGAGGTAATTACCAGAACGGCTTATGAAGTATCGATTTCCAAGATGGAGATTATCGACAAAGATGATAACGTAAGAGAGTTTTCGGATGAAGAGGAACAAGGTAACTAATACTTTGGCGCTTTGCGGTATACGCAGATGCGCTTTTGTTTTTGTTAAATAATATGTTGTGAATCATGTGAAACATATAGTTGTTTGAATAGACTAAACATTATATAATATAATATAGGACATTTAGGAGGTTTTCAATTTGAAGGTTATAGACAGGATATACGATGGTAAATATAAATACATACTAATGATATTCATGATTATACTAGGCAGTGCAATAAGTGGTATAGCTTTTAATTTATTTATAATACCAAATAAGCTGCTAAGTGGCGGAATAAGCGGTATAGCACTGATATTGAGCTATCTTTTTAACATAAATACAGGACTTATGATCTTTGCTTTTAATATACCTGTTTTTATACTGGGATATAAGTTTGTAGATAAAGAGTTTATATTTTTAAGCCTTATAGGTATGGCATCCTTTTCTTTATGGATTGAAGTTTTTTCATTTCTTAGGGAAACAGTGTTGGTCACGGATATAATGCTGGCTTGCATATATGCGGGGGTATTGAATGGAATAGGACTCGGTATTGTTCTTAAAAATCGAGCATCTCAGGGTGGGATAGATATCATTGCAGTTATTTTCAAGAAGTATTTTTCTATGAGTATAGGCAGTACCTCTTTGATTATAAATATCATTATTGTTGTAGTTGCATCCTTTATAACTAATTTAAATCTTGCTATGTATACTTTGATTACCATGTATATCGCTTCTACTGTACTTGATAGAATTCAGCAAGGCTTTGACATTAGGAAGTCGGTTATGATAATTACAACCAAGGAAAAAGAAGTAGCAGAGGAGATATTTAACCGTCTTGTTAGGGGGGTAACCTACTTAGAAGGTGAAGGAGCTTACACCGGAGACAGGAAGAGAGTTATATATTGTATTGTAAGTACGAACCAATTGGCAAAGCTTAAGCAAATAGTTAGAGAAATTGATGAGAATGCTTTTATAACAGTAAGTGATACTGCTGAAGTTATGGGACAGGGATTCAAGAATAGGGGTATATAGAAAGGGGCTAAATAATTGGAAATATTTATACGCAAGGAAACAAAAGAGGACTATGATCAAATTCGCGAAGTTATAAAGTCTGCTTTTAAAGCAATGAAAGCAAATGAAGAAAATGATAATGAATTTAATGAATGGACTCTGGCAGAAAAAATAAGAAAGAGTGAGTACTACATTAATGACTTATCCTTAGTTGCTGTCAAGAATGGCACTGTTGTAGGACATATCATGTTTACGCCTTTGAAGATAAAAGGAGATGTTCAGAATTATGAATCTCTTGATTTGGCGCCAGTATCGGTTCATGTCGATTTTCAGAATCAGGGAATTGGAAAGCTTTTAGTTCAATCAGGGATTGATAGAGCAAAGGCACTGGGATATAAATCTCTTATCGTAATGGGACACCCTAAGTATTACCAAGCCTTTGGCTTCAAGCTTGCATCGAATTGGAAAATAGGACTGGATACAGAGTTTAACAGTAAATACCTTTTTGCCTTAGAACTGGTCGAAGGTGGGCTTGATGGTGTAAGCGGAATTGTAGAGTATAGTCCTCCGTTTTATAATGAAAATGGTGAGCTTATTTAGTATTTAAATAGTAAAGTCATGTATTGAAATAATATCAATACATGACTTTTGTTTCTGCATTACCCTCTAAGATCATCCAATAGCTTTGTTTTGTCGCCTTCTACTTCGGAAGCTTTTTTTATTGGCCTTGCAGGTATGCCAGCAACTACTGTGTCTGGCTCTACGTCTCTTGTAACAACTGACCCCGCAGCTACTACTGACCCTTTACCGACTCTGACTCCTTCAAGTACAACTGCATTTGCGCCTACCAATACATTGTCCTCTATAATAACAGGAGTGGCACTTGGCGGTTCGAGAACTCCTGCCAATACAGCACCTGCGCCAATGTGGCTGTTTTTACCCACTGTTGCCCTAGCGCCTAGAACTGCATTCATATCAATCATAGTATTTTCACCAATCTCAGCACCAATGTTAATTACGGCACCCATCATGATTACTGCATTTTTATGTATTGTTACCATATCTCTAATCACTGCACCTGGTTCAATTCTTGCTTCAATATGTCTTGTGTCAAGCATTGGAATTGCTGAATTGCGTCTGTCATATTCTATGTCATACTTGTTAATTCTTTCTTTGTTCTCTTCAATGAAAGCTTCTACTTCTAAGTTTTCACCCATGAGTATCCAAAAGTTTGTATTTCCGTATTTTTTGATGCTGCCTGTGTCAATTTCCTCAAGCATTCCATCGATATAAGCCTTTACTGGAGTGGATTTTTTAGCCTGCTTAATAAATGCTGCAATTTTGTATGGATCATTTAAATCTAAATTATTGTTCATTATATCATCTCCTTAAGCATTGATTTCATATCATATAGTCCATTTTGCTTGTTAGCTACATATATGGCAGCCTTTATGGCGCCCATTCCAAATATATCTCTGGACAATGCAGTATGCTTAATTTCAAGAATTTCATCCTTGCCGGCAAAAAAAACGGAGTGCTCACCGGGAATCGTTCCGCCCCTAATAGAAGAAATGCCAATTTCATTGGCGCTGCGCTTTTCTATGTTTTTGGAGCGGTCATATATAAAATCCATCGAATGATTAAGCTGTTCATTTACTTCATTGGCTATCATTAGAGCGGTACCGCTGGGTGCATCCTTTTTTTCATTATGGTGCTTTTCCAATATCTCGATATCGAAGTCTAAACCCAGCTTAGCTGCCGCATTCTTTGCCAGTTCAATTAGAACATTAATTCCTAGAGACATGTTCGCGGACATGAAAACAGGTAAAATTTCTGAAAGCTGCTGTACATTCTGATAATCCTCTGTTCTCAGGCCAGTTGTTGCCATCACCAAAGCAGTTTTTCTTGTTTTGCAAAAATCAAGAAGCTGGGGTATTGAATCTGGATTTGAAAAGTCTATTACAACATCTATCTTTTCTTTCACTGACATACAATCTGTATATACAGGATATGGGTTGTTAAATTTATCAGGCTGTCTGGAAATGCCTGCAGCAATCTTGATATTATCAAAGTTTGCTGAAAGCTTGGTAATTACTTGACCCATTTTTCCATTGCAGCCACTCATTAGTACATTAATCAAAGCTTTTACCCCCTAAGCTGGAAGCCATAATCAACAAGTGTCTTCTTGAGATATTCAAGATTCTTGTCAGACATATCAACAAGAGGCAATCTTAATTCTCCAACCTTATAACCAAGCAAATTCATAGCTGTTTTCACAGGAATTGGGTTTACTTCGCAGAACAATGCATCATTTAATGCTTTTATATCTAGTTGCAGTTTCATAGCAGCCCTTACATCACCATTGAGGTATTTAACAACCATATCATGCATTTCCTTTGGAGCAATATTTGCAACTACAGAAATAACGCCTACGCCGCCAACAGAAAGAAGAGGAACTACCTGATCATCATTGCCGGAATACATAGCGAAATTTTCATCGCAGAAGGTACCGATTTCAACAACTTGACTGATGTTTCCGCTGGCTTCTTTTACTGCAGCTATATTTTTATGCTTTGAAAGAGTCTTTAAGGTATCAGCGTTAACGTTTATACCTGTTCTTCCAGGCACGTTATAAACAATTACTGGTATATTGACAGCATCTGCTATTGCTGTGTAATGTGCAATTAAGCCCTTTTGTGTTGTTTTGTTGTAGTATGGGGTTACGCACAATAATCCATCGCATCCTACACTTTCTGCATACTTGGAAAGTTCAATGGAATGGCGTGTGTCATTACTGCCAGTACCTGCAATAACAGGAACTCTGCCGGCTGTTTTTTCTACAGTAAATTTAAAAGCTGCTTTTTTTTCTTCATCGGACATTGTAGGAGATTCACCAGTTGTACCACATATAATTATGGCATCTGTACCTTGTTCAATATGCCAGTCAATCAATTCACCTAGTTTATCGAAATCTACACCATCCTTGCTGAAAGGTGTAACGATAGCAACACCTGATCCTTTGAATAAAGCCATTTAACTTCCTCCTTAATATTAAACAAAGGGGTATATTTTTTTGATTTTGCTTTCACAACATATTTAAATATACCCATTTGTTTATATAATATGAAATTCTATTAGATTTGATATTAAACTAATTGCTTTTCTATTAGTAACTCTGCAATTTGTACTGCGTTTGTAGCGGCGCCTTTTCTGATGTTGTCAGAAACAACCCACATATTAACACCATTGTCTACTGAGTCATCTCTTCTGATTCTACCGATAAATACTTCGTCTTTGCCTGTTGCGGAGGCAGCTAGAGGATAAACATTGTTTGCGACATCATCCTGAATAACGATGCCAGGACTGTTTTTTAGAAGCTCTCTTAATTCGTTTAGATCAAAATCATTATAGAACTCTACATTAACAGACTCTGAATGGCTGTTAAAGACAGGAACCCTAACGGTTGTAGCAGTAATCTTTAGGTTTTGGTCACCAATTATTTTCTTGGTTTCCTCAATCATTTTCATCTCTTCTTTTGTATAGCCGTTTTCCATGAATACATCTATGTGCGGCAGACAGTTATTGGCTATAGGGTGAGCATAGAACTTATGTGGGTTACCCTTCAAGCCTTCCTCTAGATCTGATACACCTTTCACACCAGAACCTGATACAGCCTGATAAGTTGAGTAAATGATTCTTTTGATTTTATATTTTTCATGCAAAGGCTTAAGCGCAACAACTGCCTGTATTGTTGAACAGTTAGGATTTGCAATGATTCCTTTATTCCATTCTACATCATTAGGATTGACTTCAGGTACAACTAGGGGAACCTTTGGATCCATTCTCCAAGTACTGCTGTTATCTACAACGATAACTCCCTTGGAGGCTGCAATTGGTGCGTATTTCATACTAATATCACCGCCGGCAGAGAATAGAGCGATATCAATATCTCTATCAAAGGATTGTTCGGTAAGTTCTTCAACTATATATTGCTTGTCATTAAACGTTATTTCACTGCCTGCTGATTTTTGAGATGCAAACACATAAAATTTATCTATAGGAAAACTTCTTTCCTCCAATACTTTAAGAAATGTGTTTCCTACCATACCCGTAGCGCCTACTACTGCAACATTGACTTTTCTCATTTCTTTACCTCCTATACTTTTGGTTTTAATGTTCTGAAAATCGAAACATATCATATTTCATATTATTATATCACTTATTAAAAAGTACATAAAATATGGAAAAAGCGCAATGATTTATTAGGTTTTAATTATTTTATTACAATTATAAAGCTATTGCAACAGTTATATACATTAATGTTTGAAAATATTTAATTGTGTTATAAATCAAATTATGTTATGTTTTGAATTAAAACAAACAATACTATATATTTAGAACGAGGTGATGTTATGGTAAAAGTAGAAAAGGATATTTTAGAAATGAAGCAGCATGTTGTTGAAGTAAGAAGGGCTTTGCACAAAATACCTGAACCAGGGCTGCAAGAAAATGAAACAACTGATTTTATTATAGAATATCTTATGAACCTTGGTATGGAAGTAAGTAGAGGAATAACCGGAACTGGTGCTATAGCATATTTGAAAGGCACTGAAGGGCTAAAAACAATTGCCTACCGCGCAGATATAGATGCACTTTCAGTTGATGAGCATACTGAGGTAGAATATTGTTCTACAAAGCAGGGCTACATGCACGCCTGCGGTCACGATGGTCATACTGCAACGCTGTTGGGCTTTGCACACTATGCAGTAAAGCATCAATCAAATATAAAAAACAATTTGCTTTTTATATTCCAGCCTGCTGAGGAAGGTCCAGGAGGCGCTGAAGCCATAGTTGATGCAGGCATACTGAAAAAGTATAACGTGGATTATATATTTGGAATGCATATATATCCTGAGGTAGAAGAGGGTGTAGCAGCATGTAGACCTGGAGCAATGATGGCTCAAACAGGGGAGTTTGATATTGCTATAAAGGGTAAAAGTGCTCATGGAGCAATGCCCCACAAGGGTAGTGACGCTCTATTGACCGCTGCTGCAATGGTTACAGCTCTTAATTCTGTAGTAAGCAGGAATGTGGATCCATTAGAGCCTGCGGTTTTGACCATAGGCAGAATGGAAAGCGGTGAAAGAAGAAATATCATAGCGGGAGAAGCGGTGCTGGAAGGCACTATGAGAGCCTTTAACGACGAAACCTATACTACGGTGAGAAATAGACTGATAAATACTGTAAAGCACCTGCCAGAGAGCTTCGAGTGCACTGGAGAGCTGGTTATCAGAGATATGTATCCAGCAGTAACGAACGATGAGAAGTTATTCGAGATATTTAAAATGGCGGTCGGAGAGGACAATCTAGAGGTTATTAAGCCAATGACAATATCAGAGGATTTTTCATATTACCAAAAAAGCATACCGGGACTGTTTTTCATGCTTGGCAGCCGAAACTCAGAAATGGGATATATACATCCCTTGCACAGCAACAAGTTTAATTTTAATGAAGATATATTATTAACAGGTATTCAAATATTTGATAACATTAGGAAGCAATTCGAATAGAGCGGTATATAAGTTGGGGCAGACCCATGTGTCTGCTCCTGGTGAATATCAACTCCTAAAAAACCTTTGTATAAAAGCAAAGGTTTTTTTGCTTTTTGGCATAGATTTAGAAAGCCTCGGCAAGACTAGATTAATGTGAAGAAATATAAAAGGAGGAAATTCATGAAGGTAGGTATTCCCAAGGGACTTTTATATAACAATTATAAGCCATTTTTCCATACCTTTTTTGAGGAGCTTGGCGCTGAATTAATCGTATCCTCGGATACAAATAGAGATACATTGAATAATGGTGTAAAATACTGTGTCGACGAAGCCTGCTTGCCTGTTAAGATATTTCATGGGCATGTGGCTGAAATTAAAGATCATTGTGACCTGATTTTAATACCTAGGATAATGCAGCTCCGGGAAAGGGAGTTTATTTGCCCAAAATTCTGTGGCTTACCGGAAATGGTTGTTAACAGCATACCTGACATGCCAAGAGTTACAATGGAGCCAATATATGCAATGTCCAAAGATAGGTTATTTAAATGGGCAGAGGTTGTAGGGCATGAAATACATAATAATAAAGGAAGAGTGAAAAAAGCCTTTGAAGAGGCAGTTCAGTGTCAATTAAATTATAAAACAGGTCTAAATGACGAAACAAGTCCAATGAAGGTTGCTTTGGCAGGGCATCCCTATAATATTTATGACAATTACATCAATATGAATATTTTGAAGAAGCTTAGAAAGCTAGGTGTAGGAGTCGTCACTGAAGAAATTATTGATGAGGATGCGAAGGCAAAAGAGATAAAAAAGCTATACAAAAGACCCTTTTGGAGCTTTGCACGGGACAATTACAGCTTTACTTCTATTGCTGCAGAAAAGAAGCTGGTAAACGGAATTATATATATATCTTCCTTTGCTTGTGGAATAGATTCTGTTGTGATTGAATTAATCAAACAAAACATTGAAGATTTTCCATTCTTGGTTTTAAAGGTAGATGAGCATACGGGGGAAGCGGGGCTGGACACTAGAATAGAAGCCTTCGTTGATATGCTTGAGAGGAGGAGCAGCTAGAATGAAAATAACCTTTCCACACATGGGCAATATATATTTTGCTGCTAAGACCCTCTTTGGGGATTTGGGAATTGACTATGTAATTCCTCCAATAAGCAGTAAAGCATCTCTTGAATTAGGGTCTTTGCACTCTGCAGAAGAAATGTGTCTTCCTTTTAAGATCATGATAGGAAACTATATTCATGCCATAGAAAAGGGAGCAGATACAGTTATTATTACAGGAAGCTGCGGCCCCTGCAGGCTTGGTGAATATTGCGAGCTGCAGATGAATTTAATGAAAAGGCTGGGATATAACCTTGATTTCATAGTAATAGACAGCCCCAATGATATTGGAGCAAAGGAGCTGCTTTCTAGATTTGGAAAGATATCCTCAAAGAGTACTTTATCTAAAACAAACAAAATTGCAGCATTGTTAAGAGCGATAAAGGTAATAAATCTGGTTGATGAAATAGAAGCCATGGCAAGAAATAAGGCTGGCTATGAGGTAAATAAAGGTGAATCCAAGAAGATTCTTAATGAATGCAAGAAGGAAGCAATGAATTGCAGTGATGGGAAAAGTATGATTGCTTTATTGAATAGCTACAAGACCAGATTAGAAAATATTGAAGCTGATAAAAATAAGAATCCAATTAAAATAGCTATTATTGGTGAGATATACACAGTGATTGAGCCCTTTTCAAATTTGTATATTGAAGATAAGCTTATGGATTATGGGGTTTCGACCCATAGAACCTTATCTCCCAGCTGGTGGCTTAAAAATCTTGTTTTGTCTCCTATAAATTTAAATCAATTAGATATAAAAAGAAAGGCAAAGGAATATTTGCCCTTAATGATTGGTGGGCACGCGAGAGAATGCATTGGTGAAGCGGTTTTAGCACATGATGAAGGCTTTGATGGAGCAATACAAATATTTCCTATGGGATGTATGCCCGAAATCGTATCGAAGGCGATACTACCCCAAATATCCAAGGATAAGGATTTTCCCATCTTAACTTTAGTTGTTGATGAAATGACTGGTGAAGCAGGATATATAACAAGAATTGAAGCATTTATAGATTTACTTGAAAGGAGAAAGGACAATGTATTATCTAGGTGTTGATGTAGGCTCGGTCAGTACCGACTTGGTTCTATTAAATGAGCGGAAGGAAGTTATTGAAAAGCTGTATTTGCGTACAAAGGGCAAACCTATCGCTGCAATCCAAGAGGGCTTTAAGGCATTAAAAGGAAAATATGAGAACGTTGAAATTGCAGCAGTTGGAACTACAGGCAGCGGCAGACAAATTGCCTCAACTTTGATAGGCGCAGACGCGGTTAAGAACGAAATAACAGCACATGCCGTTGCAGCATTAGAAACGGACAACGACGTTAGAACTATAATAGAAATCGGGGGTCAAGACTCGAAAATTATTGTGCTTAAAAATGGTATCGTAACAGATTTTGCAATGAACACTGTTTGCGCAGCGGGAACAGGATCGTTTTTGGATAGACAGGCAGAACGGTTGGAAATACCTATTGAAGCTTTTGGGGATTACGCTTTAGAGGCAAAAGGTTCGGTGAGAATTGCCGGCAGATGTGCTGTTTTCGCGGAATCTGATATGATTCATAAACAGCAGATGGGCTACAACGAAGGGGAGATTATTAAAGGACTATGCGAGGCATTGGTGAGGAATTATCTAAATAATGTAGCAAAAGGAAAAGAAATTCAGAGCAAGATATTCTTTCAGGGTGGTGTAGCTGCCAACTTAGGCATGAAGTCCGCATTTGAAGATGCTCTGGGGAAATCTGTATTCATACCTGAGCATTATAATATGATGGGTGCAATTGGAGCTGCGCTTATTGCAAAGGCAAAGGCTGAAAAAGCCGGTAAAACAATGTTTAAGGGCTTTGACCTGGCTGAAAGTATATTCTCATCCAAAAGCTTTGAATGCCAGGGCTGTTCAAATGGCTGTGAAGTTGTAAAAATTCAGGAAAACGAAGCTGTGATCGGCTGCTTTGGAGATCGATGCGGTAAGTGGGGCAGCGAGCTGGCAGTTTAATGATGAACTTAAATATGTAAATCATAAACCAAATGTTGTAAAGATTTACAAGCTATGCTAAACTCGAAATGAAGGGGTGGTCATAGTGGGACTTAGTAAAATTAAAATATTTATATTAGTTTTAGTTTTATCCGTATCATTTGCTTCAACAGTATATTCCGACACAACGGACGGCTGGAAGGGTTATGGCTTATACAACATCAATGATTCGAAAATCACAATATTAAATGAAGATGTTGGTGTTGAAATAGTAAAAGACAGACTTAATTACAATGGAGAATTTCTAATCAGAAATTATAGCAATGCTGTAGTAAAGGCAACATTAGGTATGCCTGTTCAAGGCATTGATAAAATAATACTTCAAGAGAAAAACACTGCGATAAAATGGAAAAAAAGAAGCTTTGTCAGCATGCAAAATGAGTTTGGTATGGAAACCAGAATTCCTAAGGAGGAATTCTGGTATGTGTTCAACCTAACTCTTAATCCAGGAGAAACGAAGATTTTGACTGTGAGTCTTGAGGCTGCACAGCAATTGGAAGAAAAATACAGCTACACATTTACATATTATAATGATAGAAAGTTAGGATTTTCCAATCAAGTGGAGAAAACTTCATTATATATAACGTTATCAAACTTTAAACCCTACAATATTTTATCAGTACAGGGCTTTGACCCTGGCTTAATGGGCGTAAAGGGAGACATATTAGTAAAGACAGTTGAAGAAAATACAGATACAATCGCCATAAAATATATGGATGTTACACAAGCATTATTAAGTAAACTGCAATCAAGTGCAATGTACAAGCCTAGAGAGATAGCCCTAACGTTTTTAGGAAAAAACTACATCAAAACCTCCTCTCTTTGTGATGAATATCTAAAGAATCCAATAGATTCTGGAATAAGTACTGAGGAAATCATGTTTATTAAAGGGGAAAGCCTACGAAGATTACAAAACTACGAGAAATATCTAAGTATCGTAGAAACTATGGATTACAGCAAGCTTTTTCCTTTAGAATTAAAAAATAAAATACTATTGGATCGAATGACAATATATATCGAGCAGCAAAGCAATGATAAATTAATTGATTTGTATAGTGAGTTAGAGAAAGACACAACAGAGAGCACTCAGGTATTAAAAGCTTGGATTAAAAACAGTAGCATTTACGGGGCTTCACAGTTAAATAAGGATATATTGATAAAACAAGTTGAAGAAGATAAGAAACAAGAACAAGAAGGTTTAAAATTAATGCAATTGTATGAGAAGGCAATGGATTTCAAATATACACCAATCATATTGTTTACAGCAGGTTTGTTATTCGGTTTGACCATAAGAATGTTCGGATTTAAGAGAAAAAGAAAAAAGTCTAATTATATTTATAGAATGTAGTCTGAAATGGGTAAGAGGTTTTTGGAAATGTTATGCACGAAACATCATATATAAATAGTATAAAGTGAAAAACTATGTTCATAATATTCTTGAAGGAGTGATATTATGAAGAGCAAAAAAGAAAAGTCCAAGACTAAGAAAGAGCTTAAGCCAGAGGATATTATGAAATACGAGATTGCCAATGAACTAGGCTTGGGAGAAAAACTGTATAATGTAGGATGGGGTGGACTTACAGCTGAGGAAACAGGAAGAATTGGCGGCATAATAACCAGACGAAAAAAAGCAATCATCGAGCAAATTAATAGTTTAAAAATAGAGAAAAAAGCATAGCGACGGTGACCGTCGCTATAATTTTGCAATTTTATCAGCACGATAATTACTCATGTGGATTTAAGAGTGTTGTCAGTTTAAAAGTTATAATTGATTTGTATAAAATTATTAATTTTGCTATAATTTATATTTATTATGCTTTGAAAGTAATTCTTGCAAAAATTCATAATGTGTAAACTAATTTTGATGCAGCAGAATTTTTTTCAAAGATCATACTGGAGGAAAATATGGAGAGCTATTATCATTTAGCTGAATATTACGATGTCTTGATGGATGACGTAGATTATGACAATTGGTGCAGTTTTATCGAAAAAATATACAATGCTTATGACTGTAAACCGCATAATATATTAGATACTGCTTGTGGGACCGGAAATATTACAATTCCCATGGCATTAAAAGGCTATGACATTTGGGGTGTAGACATCTCGGAAGAGATGCTTGCCATAGCTGAGAATAAAGCAAGGAATAAAAAACTCAATATTAAATTCATAAAGCAAAATATGACTGAATTAGCATTAAATAAGAGTTTTGATTCAGTATTATGCATGTGTGACGGGGTAAATTATATTGTAGATGAAGAAGATTTATTTAGATATTTTAAAATTGTATATAATTTAATTAAAGCTGGCGGTATTTTTATCTTTGACATCAGCAGCAGGTATAAGCTTGCGAATATTTTAGGAGATAATACCTTGTTTCAGGAGAAAGATGATTTTTGTTATGTATGGGAAAATTGTTTTGATCAAGAGGAAGAACTCTTGGAAATGCATTTAAATTTCTTCATACCGCAGCAGGGCTTGTATAAGCGTATGGAGGAATATCATATGCAAAGAGCCTATTCTGAGGAACATCTAATAAAACTCTTGTCAGAGGCTGGTTTTCATAATATCAAGAGCTATGATGATATGAAACTGGAGAAACCAACAAATAGGACCGAGAGAATATTTTTTGCTGCTCAAAAGCTATAGAAGATAAATGTTGAAGTATATAATTTGAATTTGACTCAAAATGTTCATTGGAGGATAAAAAATGAAAGATATATTAATAAGAGGAGCAAGCGAAGATGGTGCAGTTCGTTTTTTTGCTTGCACAACTACAAATTTAGTAGAGGAAGCTAGGAAAATTCATGACTGCTATCCTGTTGCTGCTGCAGCTTTAGGTAGAATGCTAAGTATAGGTAGTATGATGGGTACAATGCTTAAATCAGACCAGGACATACTTACGCTTCAAATAAACGGTAAAGGACCTGCAGGATCAGTCGTAGTAGTTTCAGATAACAGCAGCAATGTAAGGGGCTATATACATAATCCCCATGTGGAAACTACCTTTAAGCCAAGCGGTAAGCTGGATGTAGGAGCTGCTATTGGATATGAAGGCAGTTTAACAGTAATAAAGGATTTGGGTTTAAAGGAGCCTTATGTTGGCCAAATACCTATTGTAAGTGGAGAAATAGCTGACGATTTTACAGTTTATTTTGCAAATTCTGAGCAGACTCCCTCTTCAGTAGGATTAGGTGTATTGGTAGAGCCTGAAGGCAACGTAAGCGCTGCTGGCGGTTTTATTATTCAAGTGATGCCAGAAGCTATAGAAGATACAGTAGCCTTGTTAGAACATAACCTGGCATATTTGCGACCGATAAGTGACATGGTTAGTTCCGGACTTACAGCAGAAGAGATGATTGGTGAAGTATTAAAGGGAATTTCCTTTAATGTATTAGAGAAAAAGGAAATAGGCTATGTATGTAATTGTCATAGAGACAGAATAGAAAAGGTATTAATAAGCTTAGGAGAAGCGGAACTGGTTGATATAATAGAAGAAGATGAAAAGGCTGAAATTTCATGTCACTTTTGCAACAACAAATTTCACTTTAACAAAGAAGAGTTAACAGCTCTTTTAAAAGAGGCAAAGAAATAAAAATACAGTTAGAATAACATGTATTTTTATGGTAATAATAACAACAAAATCATTTTAATGCATATAAATGAATAAGTAATATAAAGAAGCAAAGGTGGCAGTAAAAAAAAGCTACGACAAGGAAAGCAAATAATGTTTAGCCATAATCCGCCATAATGATAAAAAAAACCTTTTGACTTTTGCTGATTTTTTAGTTATACTAATCCTTGTCGTCATTGATATGTAGTGTTTAGGGAGCATAGCTCAGCTGGGAGAGCACCTGCCTTACAAGCAGGGGGTCACAGGTTCGATCCCTGTTGTTCCCACCATAAATTCAATAA
>JARBUB010000018.1 GCA_029239905.1 Clostridia bacterium | reverse complement strand
TACAAAGACTCCTAAAATTACACCTTTCAAACTCTTGTTAAACATACCAGCTAAACCTAATACTCCAAATGCTACGATGTAGTCAAATAATATAGACAATATATGCATTGAATACTTAGGTCCCAAAAGAAATTGCAGTATCCCATAGACAGAGCCTGCCAAAATTCCCGGCCCTACACCCCACCTGATTGCAAAAAATAGGATAGGCACCATGCTACCCGCTGTAACAGAGCCTCCCGAAGGCATCTCGAAAATTCTTACATAGCTCAAAACTTGTGCCAAAGCAATCATTACTCCAGCTTCTACCAATGCTCTTGTTGATAATCTTTTCATAAATATTCCTCCAATAAAATAAAAATGCAGCATCCGTTTAATGCAGCATTGGTAATCTTCACAATTTTCCTACGCTGGCATTATCCAGATCAGGTTTAAGGGTCGAAGTATCAATAGAACTTCCTCTCAGCCAGATTCATCCAGCTCCCCTATGAAATATTAAATTCAATTCAAGTCTAACAGATAGATTAGAGTATTTCAACATATGTTTTATCTTATTATAATAAAATTAAATAATCCACACTATTTCAATGCCCAAATTTGTTAAAATATACATAGTGAATTATTTATTATATAAGTTGTGGAAATTGTTTAGTGCTAAACATATAGGAGGGGGATTATGAATTATAATAATTTGTCTTATCCGTATACCTCAAGGAGAACTGTAGTTTTCGGCAGCAGAGGAATGGTTGCAACTTCCCAGCCACTTGCTGCGCAGGCAGGCCTAGATATTATGAAAAAAGGCGGTAATGCTATTGATGCGGCAGTAGCCACAGCAGCTTGCCTTACAGTCGTAGAACCTACCTCAAACGGTATCGGCTCCGATGCCTTTTCTATCATTTGGACGAAAGGAAAGCTCCATGGCCTAAACTCCAGCGGACACGCCCCCAAATCTATATCAATAGAAGCAATCACAAAGCTAGGACATAAGGAAATGCCTTCTTACGGCTGGCTGCCAGTTACAGTTCCCGGTGCCCCTGCAGCATGGGCAGAGTTGGTCGGAAGATTTGGCAAGCTGCCTTTGTCAGAGGTATTAAAGCCCGCCATTGAGTGTGCAGAAAAAGGGTACCCAGTTTCCCCAGTAGTCAGTGAAAACTGGAAGGCTGCTTTTAATAAGTATAAAAAGACATTAACAGAAGAACAGTTCAAGCACTGGTTTGAAATCTTTGCACCTCAGGATAGAGCCCCTGAAGCAGGTGAAATATGGCACTCGCAAAGTCATGCCAAAACACTGCAGCTTATTTCCGATACAAACGCCAAAGCCTTTTATAACGGAGTCTTGGCAGACTTAATTGACAGCTATTCCCGAAAATATAATGGGTTTTTGAGAAAAGAAGATTTAGAGGCCTTCCATCCCCAGTGGGTTAATCCAATAAAAGCTGATTATCGAGGACACGAAGTGTGGGAGCTGCCTCCAAATGGACATGGCATGGTGGGACTTATGGCATTAAATATTTTAAAGGGCTTTGAATTCACCACTAGAGACTTAACAGATACATATCATAAGCAGATTGAGGCAGTTAAGCTCGCTTATGCAGATGGACTAAGATATATAACTGATAGTGTCAAAATGAAGGTAAATGTTGAGGATTTGCTTTCTGAGGCCTATGCAGATGAAAGGCGAAAACTAATAGGAAAGACCGCCATTATGCCGATGTCTGGAGAACCTCCTAAGGGCGGGACGGTATACCTTGCCACTGCTGATGAGGAAGGCAATATGGTATCCTATATACAAAGCAACTATATGGGCTTTGGTTCGGGTCTTGTTGTACCGGATACGGGAATCGCCTTGCAAAATAGAGGCCACAGCTTTTCGCTAGATCCACTGCATCATAACGCCTTGGAACCAGGTAAGAAAACCTATCACACCATCATTCCGGGTTTCCTTACAAAAGGCGGAAACCCTATGGGACCATTTGGCGTAATGGGTGGCTTTATGCAGCCTCAAGGACATGTGCAGGTAGTTATGAACACTGTAGACTTTATGCTGAATCCCCAAGCTGCACTTGATGCACCAAGGTGGAGATGGATAAAAGAGAGAGCAGTAGAAGTAGAAAGAAATTTCCCATTTCATATAGCAGAGGAACTCCAAAGGAGAGGGCATTTGGTAAATACAACCCTAGGCTTCTCCGAATTTGGCCGGGGTCAGATCATTTGGAGAGAAGACAATGGAACTCTTGCAGGAGGTACAGACCCAAGGGCTGATGGTATAGTTGCGGCATGGTAAAAAATGAGGTTGCTAATTAGCAACCTCATTTTTATATCATCCTATAATTCTTGCCTGCCACTTATTTCTTCTATATAACCAATATCCGTATAAACATACTAATAAATTACTGAAGCTCATGGAGAACCATATGCCCGTTTCCCCTGCGGTTGTGAGATACTTGAATATCAGTATCATAGGAATCCTTACAACCCACAACCTCCCAATTTCCATCGCCATAGAATACTTCGTATGCCCCGAACCTTGGAATACCCCTTGAAATATGCTGAATATCCCCATAAGCGGCATAGAGTAGGCTATATATTTAAGATAGGTAATTCCCTGTGAAATTACCTCCGGGTTGTCCTCTGCCTCAATGAAAAATTTGATGATTTCTCGGTCAAATGCCAGCAGTAATATAATGCCGGTAATCGATATAAATAGAGAAAGGCTCATTGACTTTCTGAAAGCTTCCTTAACTCTCTCAGGTTGACTGTTTCCAAGGTTCTGGCCTACAATCGCTGTCATAGCAGACCCTATCCCCATTGCTGGCTGCATAACCAGTGATGTAATTCTGTTGACCATACCAAACGCTGCCAATGTAATGCTTCCATAAGATAAGATAAAGCTGTTTAATACCAAGAATCCCAGGGAAGAACCAGATTGACCGATAATAGATGGCAATCCGATCTTAAATAATTGTTTTATTATTTCTTTATCAAACTTAAAATTCTTAATACTTGGCCTTATTATACTAGAATACTTAGCCAGTATAATTGCCCCTAGAATTGCTAGTGCCGCTTTAGATATGAGGGTTGCAATTGCTGCCCCGGCTACTCCCATGTTTAGAGTGAATATGAAAATAGGATCCAAAATGATATTCAGTAAAGCACATAACCCGCTCAAAATTGTAGGTTTTATTGTATCTCCCTGTGCATTCATTATAGAGTTGAATGCAAAATAAAAAAACATAAAAGGTGTATCTAAAAAGGTTATCTGCAAATATATTGACCCAAACCGTGCTAATTCACCGGATGCCTGCATCAACCTGACTATATAGGGCGCAGTGAAATATCCAACTGCTGCGAATATAACGGAAATGATACAGGTCAAGGTTATTAATTGACTGGATACCTTATTTGCTTCCTCATATTTTTCTGCGCCAACATATTGCGATAGGATTGATGTACCGGCGATGGATATTCCTATACCAATAGATATAAACAAAAAGTTCACTGGCCACACAAAGGAGGTAGCTGCAAATTCTATGTACCCCAGCTGCCCTATATAATATGCATCTGCTAAGTTGAATAGGGTTTGTATAAAGTTATTCAGCATAATTGGCAGTGCAAGAGTTATTATGACCTTGTATAAGTTACCCTTGAGTATTAGGTTTCTCTTATCTAACCTTTCCATTAAACCCCACCTTACTATTCACTTATTGTGTAAATACCCCCACTGTTACATAACAGTATATAATATTATACATTATTTAACCAAAATCTAACAACTGCGTAATTGCATAAGCTTATATATGATATTTATATCAAGCTACAAATATGTATAAAAATAGAGGCTGATAATACACTTCATCAGCCTCTAAACGCTTGCCTAGTTATTATTTTATCATGACTTTGTCTGTCCTTGCTATTCCTCTAGCTTTAATTTCTTTGCCAGCCATTGTGCCGTACTTGCTTGGATGGACAAAGTAACCAATATGGTCAAGAAGGTTACGGATGAAATAATATTTGCATGAGGTACATTCATTGATACGATCATACCCGCTAAAGCAGCCGGTATAACCCCAGTCTCCCGGATCCACATAATGTAGACGATTTCTTTCCAATTCCATTTCGCTTGTCTGTCAATGACTACAGAAACAAGCACAGACAAAGGTCTTGCAATGAATATCAATACAGCTACTACTAGCAAAGATTCCTTCCAGAACTGGGCAACTGACGCAAAGTCAATGTGAGTTCCCAAAAGAATAAATATCATCATACGCAGCAGCAATGTAAGAACTTCTTTGAATCTGGTTTGTGTAATGTAAAGATCTTCTTCAACCTTAAGATTAAATAGATACTTGTTTCCACATATAATGCCAACTACGAATACTGCCATGAAACCGCTGACATTTAATCTTGAAGCAATTACATATGCAGATGCAACCGTTGCAATACCTATCTCAGAAGGGTGCTCCCAAAAATAACCATACTTGTCATGAGTAACAAGCAAGGATGCCAGGCTTCCTATTATTGCCCCTACAGCGATACCTCCAAAGGATGTTACCAATAAGTTTACAATACTTGACCCGACTGAAAAGCTTCCACCTGTTATAATGCCTAAGGTTGCAAAGGTTGCTATAGCACCCGCAGCATCATTGAATGCAGATTCTGATATGATAAATTGCTTAAGCTTGCTGCTGATTTTCATCTTTTTGAAAAGAGGCACCAAAACTGATGGGTCAGTAGAAGCAATAACTGCACCTAGCAAGAAAGCATAAATAAAGTCAATTTTGAAAATCCTTGCTGCAAAGAATGCTGTAATATATGCCGATACCAGCACCCCAATAGTCACCAACATAAGTAAAGACCACTTAACTTTATTAAGCACCTTCAGCTCTATTTCCCTGCCTCCATCATATAGTATGTAGGCTGCACCAAAGGTTAGTATCAAATCATTTCCAAGGGGATGATTTGAAAGGTTAACCAACTTTAATACGTGAGGGCCAAGCAATATACCCGCAAGTATAAATAAAACCACATCCGGTATCTTTAGCATTTTGCTTAATTTTGTAAACAATACACCTGATACTATAACCAATGCAAATAACTCTAATAAATTGAGAACTTCCAATTATAATTCCTCCGATTCTATTTGTTTTGCACCAAACCTCTTGCATCAACTCAGAATGTGCAAAACATTTATAAAAATATAAAAAATGCCTTTTTACGCATAGAACTAATAATATTCCTTTCATTTGAAATCCACAAATGCCATTATTGACAATGGCAATCAAATCAACCTAGAATAAATGCTTTAATCATATTCAACCTTGCTTTTCTCTGTTTTACACCCACGTTCCATAAAAATACATTATATTGCCTCAAATTTAATATTTGTCCAAAAAATGGAGCCATCATGTCAATTGGTGTATAATATTGCTTATGAGCAACGTTAAAATAATTCAAAAATGAATTAGGAGGTATTGAACATTGTTTGGGACAATACTGTTTATTATATTTTCTTGTATATCAATTATCGTATCCTCCATGCTAACTGTATTATTTTGGAAGCGACGGAGCACCATAGGAGCATTTTCTATGTGTATACTCCTATTTTTTGCTACTGAATGGTCAATGTTCTCTTTGCTGTCAGTTTTGATTGAAACTGCATGGCTAAAGATTGCTTTCGATAATTTGACCTTTATCGGAGTAGTTTTCGTCCCTGTTACATGGTTTATTTTTTCTCTTTACTATATGCGACAAGATCGATTTCTTACAAAAAAACACTATTTATTGCTATCAATTATTCCAATAATCACCTTAATAATGTTATTTATTGATAGTCCTAATAACTTATTTATTGAAGGCAGAAAAATAGGGCACCTAAGCAATACAACACTCCATATTATTGAATATGACTTCGGTATTTGGTTTTGGGTACATACAGTGTATTCCTATACATTAATGTTTTTAGGAATGCTTGTACTACTGCAAAGATTAATTAAGAATTTTAAAGTCTATAGGAATCAAACAATAATAATGATATCCGCTATACTTATTCCCTTTGTGGGAGCTTGGAAATATATGCTTGGCATTGGTCCCTATTCAAATTTAGATTCTACAACTTTTTTCTTTACAATTGGAGGAGTGCTGCTCTTTATCGGAATGTTTCGTTATAAGCTTCTAGACCTTGTCCCTATTGCCCTTGAGGCTGTAGTGGAGACTATGAGCGACTTGGTAATTGTGCTAGATACTCAGAACAGAATCATCGATATCAACAATGCCGCAAAGGGTATATTCCGCAAAGAGCAAAGCAATTTAATAGGACAACCCATCACAAGCATACTAAACTACAACTATACTTTGATAACGGACAGCATCGATTTATTGCAAGGAAATAATGAGGTTGTGATTCATCTAGATGGTAAAGAAAGATATTATAACCTTAGGCAATATCCATTGCTAAATAAGACAAATATAGTAATTGGAAGCTTCGTTCTTTTGAACGATATTACAAGCCTCAAGGAAACTATGGAAAATCTCAAACTGGCAAAGTTAGCTGCAGAAAGTGCAAGCAGAGCTAAAAGTGAGTTTTTAGCGACGATGAGTCATGAGATCAGGACGCCGCTCAACGGTATTGTCGGCATGTCTGAGTTACTAGAGACTGCAGGCTTGAATGCTTCAGAAATGGAAAACCTAAAGGTTCTTCAGTATTCAGCCAACTCGCTTTTATACATAATAAATGAGATATTGGATTTTTCCAAAATTGAAGCAGGCAAAATGCAAATTGATAACTCCAGCTTTGACTTAAGAGAAATGATATCAAAGGTTGTAAAATCATTTACCCAAGGCAATCAGACCAAAGATATTCATTTCAATTGTGATATATCAGAGGAGATCCCAAATACACTGAAGGGCGATTATACGAAGCTGCACCAGATACTTACAAATTTGCTTTCTAACGCTTTTAAGTTTACAGAAAAGGGTGAGATAAGGGTAAAGATTGATTGCTTGCGAAACAGCGGTAGAAAGGTATTATTGGGCTTTACCGTTTCAGACACGGGAATTGGAATACCTCAGGATAAGATAACCAACTTGTTTCAAAGCTTTCACCAATTAGATAGCACTACTACTAGAAGATATGGCGGAACTGGCTTAGGCCTTTCTATTGTCAAAAGCCTACTTGAGTTAATGGGGGGTACAATCAAGGTAGAGAGCTGTCTTGGAAAGGGCAGCAGTTTTATATTTGAACTGCCCTTAGATGTTGAAGAAGAAGCTGCTGCTTCAAGAGATTTTGCGGAGGCACCCCCTAACAAGGTGGATAGGCCTCTAAATGTTCTGATAGCTGAGGATTCTAAGGTTAATCAAGTTCTAATGTCACAGCTTATGCTGAGAAGAAATTGGAAATCAGATATTGCAGAGAATGGTCTAGAGGTCCTTGAAAAACTTAAAACCAAAGATTATGATTTGATATTGATGGATATACAAATGCCCGAAATGGATGGATACGAAGCAGCCTGGGCAATCAGAGAAGCTGAAAAAGGCACTGAAAAGCATATACCAATCATAGCTCTTACAGCAAATGCAACGCAAGAAGATAGAGATAAAAGCTTAAATTGCGGTATGGATGACTTTCTTTCAAAGCCCATTAAGTCAGATAATCTATATAAATGCATATTGAAGTATGTATGTTATAATACTAGTATATAGAAAAAAAGGAGATGGATTTATGAAGCTTATAGCAGTAGGAGATTTAGCCCCAGAATTTAGCTTAAAGGATAATCACGATAAAGAAATCCGTTTGTCCGACTTCAGAGGAAAGAAGGTATTACTTTCTTGGCATCCCCTAGCTTGGACTTCAGTATGTACTGATCAAATGAGAGCGCTAGATGTACATTATGAAACCTTTGAAAAGCTGAACACTGTACCAATAGGATTAAGTGTTGATCCCGCACCTAGCAAGAAAGCTTGGGCGGTGGCAATCGCTTTATCAGATTTAAGCGTTCCCTCAGACTTCTGGCCTCACGGCAAGGTTGCACAGGACTATGGAATATTTATTGAGAGATTTGGATTTTCTGAAAGAGCAAATATTATTATTGATGAAAATGGTATTGTTAAATGGGTAAAGGTTTATCCCATTAAGCAGCTGCCTGATATCAATGAAGTGATTCAAGTTTTAACAGAAATGAAATAATAGTACGGGTAGACACAATGTCTACCCGTACCTTTTTCTAACTTTATTCTCTAAGCAATGATATAAGCATCAGGTCAACATACTTATCCTTAATAGCATCCTCATTAAAATCCAGACCCGTCATTTGTTCCATTTGTTTTCCCACTAGTATTGGAAATTGCACACAGCCTATAACTTGCACTAATTTCATCATTAATACTTCATTATCCATAGATATCCCACATTCAATAATAGTGTCTCTTATTTTTTCAAAACCCTCTTTTCTTAGCAGAACTATATTTTCATTATTATCTAAACAATTATTTATAGCACAATAAATAAAATTTCTAAATACATCTGGGTATTCTAAGGCACTTCCCACATAGCTGTACAAAAACCCGCTAAGTCTCTCTAGCGGAGGCAGCTCCTTTTGCTCTAATATTCCAAAGCATTTGGTGCGCTCATCATTTAATAATTTGATTGCCTCATTTATAACATTTGTCTTAGAACCAAAATGATAATTGACTGCTGCTATATTTACCTCTGCCATATCCGCTATCTTTTTAATGGTGATATTCTGAAAGCCCTCTTTGCCTATTATTTTCAAGGTCGCATGTAGGATCTTATCTCTTGTTGAAGGTGCATCCTTCAAATAGTTTTCCATAGTACTCCTCCTACCTTAAAATAATCAATAGTTACTTACCGTACTGTCCGTAGACTCTTTTTCAGCGGCATTCATATTTTCAAAAGCCTTAGAAAGCATCAGCTTTATTCTATTAAGCTGATTTACTTCACTGGCACCTGGATCATAATCCACTGCCACAATATTAGCCCCTGGATAAACACGTTTTAGCTCCTTCATCATTCCCTTGCCTGTTACATGGTTTGGCAGGCAGGCAAAAGGCTGCATACAAACGATGTTTTTTACTCCACTTTCTATTAGCTCTACCATTTCCCCCGTCAAGAACCAGCCTTCTCCTGTTTGATGTCCTAAGTCTACTATCTCGGCTGCGCCCTTGGCTATTTCTCTAATAGACTTGGGTGGCGTGAATCTTGTACTTTTATTAACAGCCTCAATGTAGGCCTTCCTATAGTATTCAATTGCAATAATTGCTGCTTCTCCCAGTATTCTTGCTTTTCTGCTGCCGGATAAATATATGTTTTTATAAATGAGACCATACACACTATAAAGGAAGAAATCAACCAAATCAGGCATTACCGCCTCTGCACCCTCTTGTTCAACGATGTCCACTATATAGTTATTTGCAGTTGGATGGAATTTTACTAATATTTCTCCAACCAAGCCCACTTTAGGCTTCACACACTCTGTCAGCTCTAAATTATCAAAATCTCTTACAATATTTGTAATATTACGTTTGAATTCACCTTTTCTGCCTGACTTTAAGGATGCCTTGCAGATTTCAGCATGCTTACGATATAGCTGATATGCAGAATCCTTTACCTTTTCATAAGGTCTAGTTCTATATAGTACCCTCATCAGCAAATCCCCATAGACCAAGCCCATAAAGGCTTTATCTAAAAGAGGAAGGGTAATCTTGAACCCTGGATTTTTCTCTATTCCTATGGCATTTAGAGATATAACCGGTATGCTCGGAAACCCTGCATCAATCAAGGCCTTACGTAAAAATCCTATATAATTGGTTGCCCTGCATCCTCCCCCTGTTTGAGATATGATCACAGAGGTGCTGTTTAAATCATATTGCCCTGATTTCAGGGCATGTATCAATTGTCCTATGGTTATGATGGCCGGGAAGCATGCATCATTATTTACATACTTCAGCCCTTCATCTACAGCATTTTTATCCTCTGGAAGTACTACTAAGTTGTAGCCTGCCAGTCTAAATGCCTCTTCTACAAATTCAAAATGTATTGGTGACATCTGTGGTGAAAGTATCGTATGTTTCTTTTTCATATCCTTGGTAAAAGCTACTCTATTATGCATTCTCTCTATTCTTCTAGGCAGCAAGCCCCTTTTATCTCTCTCTAAAACAGCAGCCTTAAGTGAGCGCAGTCTTATTCTTACTGCACCTAAGTTATTTCCCTCGTCAATTTTTAACGTTGTATATATTCTAGAAAAACCCTTAAGTATTTCATGTACTTGATCCGTTGTTACTGCATCTAAACCGCAGCCGAAGGAATTCAGTTGTACAAGGTCTAAATCCTTTTGTGTTGCTACAAAACTAGCTGCTGCATAAAGTCTAGAATGGTATACCCATTGGTCCACAACTCTTAAGGGCCTTTCAACAGTTCCTAAGTGAGCTACGGAATCCTCGGTGAGCACAGCCATACCCAGCTTATTTATAAGCTCCGGTATTCCATGATGTATTTCCGGATCAATATGATAGGGGCGCCCAGCTAGAACTATGCCCTTAATATGATTTTCCTTGATATACCTTAGAGTCTCTTCCCCTTTGCTTTGCATATCATATCTAAAGCTTTCCTGCTCTATCCACGCCAGTTCGACAGCCTTGCTTATTTCATTTTCATCGATGTTAAAATGAGAGAACTCCTCAAACAGCCTTGCGATAAGCTTCTTCTTATCGTCCAAAGGAAGAAATGGCTTAATAAAAGCAATGTTCTTATTTCTTAATTCGTCTATATTGTTCTTAATAACTTCGGGATATGACATTACAATTGGACAATTAAAATGATTATCGGCGTCCTTCTGCTCCTTAGGCTCATTTGCTATACATGGATAGAAAATAGTCTTTATGCCCTTTTCAATAAGCTGCATAATATGCCCATGAACCAGCTTTGCAGGATAGCAAACAGACTCTGAAGGGATTGTCTCAATCCCTTTTTCATATATACTCTTAGAACTCCTATCCGAAAGAACCACACTAAAACCCAGATCCGTAAGAAACGTGAACCAGAATGGATAGTTCTCGTACATATTCAGCACACGGGGAATCCCTATAACGCCCCTTTTAGCCTCAAATATTGATAAGGGCTCATATCCAAAAACCCTGTCATACTTATATTTAAATAGGTTAGGCAAAACCTCTTCTTCTTCAGTTTTTCCTGCACCTCTCTCACATCGATTTCCTGAAATATACTTATCCCCGCGTCCAAACTTGTTTATTGTCAGCAAGCAATTATTTGCACAAAGCTTACATCTAGCCATTCCGGTTTCTAGATGCATTTCATCCAATTGCTCCTTTTTCAGCAGCGTACTAAAGCTTCCCTGCTGATAGCCTTCTTTGGCAAGAAGCGCTGCTCCAAAAGCACCCATAATTCCTGCTATATCAGGTCTTACAGCCTCTCTTTCAGACAACAGCTCAAAGCTCCTTAAAACGGCGTCATTATAAAAGGTACCCCCCTGCACTACTATCTTTTCACCCATTTCTTTAGGGTTTGTAGCCTTGATTACCTTAAATAAAGCATTTTTTATAACGGAATAAGAAAGCCCCGCAGAAATATCTGCTACTGTAGCCCCTTCCTTTTGCGACTGCTTCACCCTTGAATTCATAAACACAGTACATCTTGAGCCCAAGTCAACAGGTGCTTGGGACAGTAAGGCTTCTTTGGCAAAATCCCTTATATCCATATTAAGTGAATGTGCAAAGGTCTCCAGGAAGGAACCGCAACCTGAAGAGCAAGCTTCATTTAGAAGCACACTGTCTATTACGCCGTCCTTTATTTTTAGACACTTCATGTCCTGCCCGCCTATATCAAGTATGAAGTCTACCCCTGGGCGAAAGAACTCAGCAGCCTTATAATGGGCTATGGTCTCAATCTCTCCCAGGTCTACCTTAAGCGCAGACTGCAATAGGGCTTCTCCATAGCCAGTCACTGCCGAGTTGACTATTTTTGCCTCCTCCGGCATTATGCTATAAAGCTCTTTTAGAGCCTTGATTGTTGAGTTTAAGGGACTTCCTTCATTGCTTCCATAAAAGGAATATAGAAGTGTTCCATCTTCATCAATAAGAGCGGTCTTTGTAGTAGTTGAACCTGCATCAATCCCCAAGAAGCATTTGCCCTTAAAGCCTGCAAGCTCTCCTCTTTTCACAGAATGAATGCTGTGTCTTGTCTTGAATTCATCATATTCTTGTTGATCTGCAAAGAAAGGTGCCAGTCTACTGGATTCATCTATAGAAATATTATCTAAATTATTTAATTTCTCAATAAAGCTATTGAACATGACTTTTTCCTGATCAAAAGAAGAAAGTGCTGCTCCAATGGCTATATATAATTGTGAGTGCTCAGGAAACACCACTTGGTTGTCACTTAGCTTAAGTGTCTCAATAAATCGTTGTCTTAGTTCAGATAAAAAATATAAAGGCCCGCCCAAAAATGCCACATTTCCCCTTATCGGCCTACCGCAAGCCAAACCGCTTACAGTCTGAATAACAACCGCTTGCAACACAGAAGCAGCAATATCTTCCTTAGCAGCTCCCTCATTTAACAGGGGTTGTATATCTGTCTTGGCAAAAACACCGCATCTCGCTGCAATAGGATATATGTTCTTGTAGTTTTTGGCTAATTCATTCAGACCAATAGCGTCTGTTCTAAGAAGTGCCGCCATCTGATCTATGAAAGAGCCGGTACCGCCAGCGCAAATACCATTCATCCTTTGGTCAACACCATCTTTAAAATAGGTAATCTTAGCATCTTCCCCGCCTAGTTCTATAACCACATCGGTTTGAGGATGAAAGGTTTCTACTGCCTTTGTTCCAGCTATGACCTCTTGGATAAAGGTAACATCTATGCAAGATGCCAAAGACATCCCCCCGGAGCCGGTTATCATGATCGTTATTTCCTTGTCTTGAAACTCTATATAAGCACCCTTTAGAAGCTCTATTACAGTTTTCTTAATATCAGAAAAATGTCTTTGATACTTTCCATATACCAGCGATTTATTGCTGTTTAGTATTGCAAGCTTCACTGTTGTTGATCCCACGTCAATACCAACATGAAATATTTTGCTCATTTTTACGCCCCCAAAACTTACATAATATATAAAAACGCAGTCCAAAAAACAATTCAAATGCCATTTCAAATGTCACTTTACTACATTCTATTCCTACTTTTTTTGGATGTCAATAATACAATTTTAAATATCCATAAGTATTATATATTCAAAATAAAACCGATATTGCCTTATTTTTTTAAGACAATATCGGTTTATCTACTTTTTATTTAAGAACGTATTCATATTTTCAATTACCTTGTGGGACAACCGCTCCTTAGCCTGAGCAGTCCATCCTGCGGTTTTGTTCGAATAGCTTATATTGCTTATTTCTTTAAATTCGTCATAATAGTCTCCCATGGCAACAAGGTCGAAGATGGCGTAATTAGATTTATTAGAAATCCATGAAGTGAATGCTCCTACGTCGAATGTTGGTCCAAGGGTAGTGTTTATCAATATTTTATCATTTCCAAACAACCCGAAGTGTTCTTCATAAAGTACAATGGTGTTTCTTGGGAGGTTTGTGGACAAAATATCTACCTCTCTTAGTAGTTCTTTTAATTCTAAATATTTTACTCCCTTTTCCTCAAGAGATTTTTTTCTAGATCTATTATAGTAATAAACCTGCATGCCAAAGCTCAGTGCTCTTTCTGCCAGCATACCACCTACAGCCCCTAATCCGACAATGCCCAGCTTCTGATTGGTCAGTTCCTGAACATCCTCCTTCCATTGGTGTTCTCCATAACCATGAAGCAGTTTGATAAGTTCACTTATTATAAACTCTATTACACCCTCATCACCATAATCTCTTACGCCCAATACAGTGATTCCATGTTCTCTTGCTGCGGCTATATCAACATTTGCACTATTTTCATCAATTAAGCTGCAGCACATGCCAATATATTTTATATTAGGGCAGCTTTCTATTATTTCTCTATCAATTCTTGTATTCCAAGAAACTAGCACGCAGTCAGCATCATTTATTCTAGATATTATATCTGCCTTATTTGTGGGAAAATCATCGTAAAATAATGCTTCTTCTGCTAGTTCATAAAGCTTCGCTTTTACGGGGTTCACTAACCCGGTGTTATCTACGGATACGATTTTATTAAACTTCATTCTTAATGCTCCTTAGTATGCTTAATATTAGTTACAAAAAGCCAAGGACCCATGCCCTTGACTTAATGAAATCTAGAACTTCTATTTGAAGAATTCTACAAAACTTTTAGTTACATAGGTGTGATCCATTACTCCACCTAGCTCTCTTATAGAGTGCATCGCAAGGGAAGGATTTCCTATGTCAACGCCTCTTATATTTAAATGAGAAGCTGTAATAGGACCTATAGTGCTTCCGCCGGCTTCATCAGAACGATTTACAAAGCGTTGTACTGGAACTTCTGCCTGCTTACAGATGCTAGCATATACTGCTGCAGAATTACTATCTGTAATATATTTCATATTGGCACTTATCTTTATGGCAGGACCCTTATTAATAACAGGTCTGTTTTGAGGATCATGCTTCTCCCCTACGTTTGGATGAACTGCATGAGCCATGTCCGCTGAAATCATAAAGGATTTTGCAATGGCTCTAAAATAGTCCTGCCTGTCACCACCCATAGTTAATACGATTCTCTCAAGAATATCTGAAAGCAGCGGGGAATCTGCCCCTTGCTTAGATGTGCTTCCAATATCTTCATTATCAAAGCAAACCACAACATTGGTGCTATTTACAGCCTCACTCTTTGCAATTGCAGTAATCCCTGCATGTACCATTGCTAAATCATCCATTCTTGGTGAGGAAATAAACTCATCATTAAGTCCCACAATAGTTCCTTTTTCATATTCATAAAGGAATAAGTCAAAATCGAGTATTTCCTTATACTCAACATTCAGTATCTTTGCAATTGTGCTAATCAGATAATTTCCTTTTTCCAGACTTTCATTGATAAGTCCCATCAAAGGCAGCATATCCTTTTGTTTATTAAGCTCAACCCCTTGATTTACATTTCTATTCATGTGTATCGCCAAGTTTGGAATGATTAGTATTGGCTTGTTAATATTTACAAGCTTTGTAGTCGGATTAAACAGATCTCCACCCCTTAAGGTAACCCTTCCTGCTAATGATAATGGTCTATCCATCCATGTGCTGAGTATGGGTCCACTATAGGTTTCTGTGTTTAGCTTAACGTAATGCTCCTCAACAGTCATTTCTGCAGCCGGCTTTATTCTAAAACAAGGTGAATCTGTATGTGCTCCTATTATTCTAAAGCCATGCTCTTCAATCTTGCCTAATCCTACTACAAAAGCAGTAAGAGCTGAATCGTTCTTTGTTACATAATATTTGCCACCCTTTTCTAGGTTCCAACTGCTCTCTTCCTTTAACTCTGTAAAGCCCTGCTTATCTAATATCGCCTTTGCACTGTCTACAGCATGAAAGGCAGTTGGACTGTCATATATGAAATTTATCAGTTCTTTTGCGAATTCTTTTTCCTTACTCATATGAACACCTCCGAAAAATAATCATAAATAAATTATACACCAAAAAGTTATTCTTCATATATATAATAGGAGAAATAAGGGCAAAAAATAATGAGGGCAGATGTTCTGCCCTCAGACTGTTGAATTTATTATAAAAGTATTAGCGATAATATGAATACTGTAGTTATAGTGACTAGGCCTTGTAAGAGAGTGGCGACCGTCTGTGTTTTATAGGCTGTCTTGACATCCATACCGCCAAACTGGGAAACAACCCAGAAATAGCTGTCGTTAGCATGAGAAACTGTCATAGCACCAGCACCGATTGCCATTACTGTTAGCACCTTACCCATTTCACTATCCAAGCCTAAAGCTGGAAGTAGTGGAAGCAGCAAAGCAGAAGTGGTAACCAGAGAAACTGTAGAAGAACCTTGCGCTGTTTTTAATGCTGCTGCAATAATGAATGGTAGGAAAATACCTATATTCAAGGTTTGCAATGTCTCTCCAATATATGCGCCAATTGGTGTAGCCTTTATAACAGCTCCAAGAGCTCCACCTGCTGCAGTGATGATTATTATCATTGCGGAGCTCTTAACTCCCTCGCCTATCCAATTAGTTAAAGTTTCTTCATTAAACTTAGGCATTAATGAAAAGGCAAATAACATGCCTATAACCAATGCATTTACTGGCGTTCCGATAAACACCATCCAGTTTTTGAAATTTCCTGCTCCAAAAGGATCTCCAGGGAACTTTGCAATTGATCCTAAAGCCATTAATACTATTGGAACTACTATTGGCGCAAATGATTTCCATGCAGATGGCAAGCTGCCATATTTTTTTATCTCTTCTTCATAGGTTGCTGCACTTTCTGTTACAGCACTATTTTCTACGATATTTGATTGATACTTTGAAGCTACTTTATTTGCGAATATTGCACCGACGATTACTGCAGGAATAGCTGTAAGCATGCCTACTCCTATAACCAGCAATAGGTTATCAAGCTGCAGATTTGCTGCTGCTGCTATTGGACCAGGTGTTGGTGGAACAAGTGTATGAGTGGCATATAAGCCTGTCGCGAGAGCAATAGACATTGCAACTAATGATGTCTTCGTCTTCTTTGCTAAAGTCTTATTTAGGGAGGATAGAATAATAAAACCTGAATCACAGAAAACAGGAATTGACACGATATAACCTATTATACTCATTGCTATAGTAGGTCTCTTCTCTCCAACTACCTTCAGCACAACCTCAGCCATTTTTATGGCTGCCCCTGACTTTTCAAGTATTGTACCAATTATTGTTCCTGCAATAATTACAATACCGATACTTGTAAGAGTCCCTCCAAATCCACTGCTTATAATGCCTCCGATTTCTACCACCTTAATTCCAGATGCAAAGGCAATGCCATATGCAGCCAGTAGAAGCACTATAAATGGATGGATTTTAAACTTTGAAGTACCAAGTACGATAAATATAATTGCTGCTAGAAGGATAAAAATTAGTATTGGTCCTTGAGCCATTGTTATACCCCCTTTATTTTAATTGCTCTTTATTTCATGAGCAATTTTATACAATCTAATTATTCTTTCTGCTGAATTCTGTAATAAGTCAGCACTATTAGTAATTGCATCTTCTAGGGACACGGGTCCTTCAACCAAAGAAAAGATACTGTCTATCCCCATATCGTAAAGTACATTTGCATTTTTTCCTATCTGCCCTACAAGTGCTACAACAGGAATATTATATTTTTTTGCAGCTTTTGCTACACCGTAAGGAGTCTTGCCATACTGAGTCTGGTAATCTATCATCCCCTCACCTGTTATAACCAAATCAGCATCCTTGATATATTGATCCAGTTTAACCGTTTCAATAACAATATCAATTCCCTTTTGGAGTTTGACATTCATAAATGCCATTAATCCTCCACCGAGACCTCCAGCAGCACCTGCCCCAGGACTATCCTTGATATCAATATTTAGTGTAGACTTGATAATCCCTGCATAATGCTCTAGATTCTTATCAAGTATCTCAAGCATTTCTCCCTGTGCGCCCTTTTGGGGTCCGAATATATATGTAGCCCCCCTAGGTCCGCAAAGTGGATTGTCAACATCGCAAGCTGCAGTTATTTTACAGTCCTTTATCCTATGGTCCATTTCAGAAACATCAATTTTATTGAGCTTTGATAAGCTTCCACCTCCATGACCTATATCCAAGCCTTCACGGTCTAGGAACTTAACCCCTAAAGCCTTTGCCATTCCAAAACCGCCGTCATTTGTTGCGCTTCCCCCTATGCCTATGATGATTTCTCTACAGCCCATATCTAACGCATGTTTGATAAGTTCACCAGTGCCATAGGTAGTAGTAATCATTGGATTTTTTTGATTATCGGCTATTAGTGGTAAACCCGATGCTGCCGCCATTTCAATTACTGCAGTTTTTCCATTCCCTAGTATTCCATAAAAGGCATCAACTTCCTGAAGCAAGGGTCCTTTTACTGTAGCATTTAGTATTTTGCCCCCCGTAGCATCAACAAGGGATTGAACAGTACCTTCCCCTCCGTCAGCCATTGGAATACATTTTATATCTATATCCTTGTATACTCTCAAAACACCTATTTTAATATTTTCTGCAACATCCTTGGCAGAAAGACTTCCTTTAAAAGAATCAGGTGCAATAACTATTTTCATCTTTTCACATCCTGTATATCATCATATTTTTATAATAGAATAAATAAAACCTTATAACAATGTACAAATTGCATAAGGTTTTAAACGAAATATAGTATATATTTTGTGCGTCACGCACATATCTACTCAAGTTCCTTTAATAGTATGGAGATATAAAGCATCATACAGTTATAGCTGTTCATTATATCAATCCCACAATGTTCCTTCAGTCTATTAAGCCTATACAAAACTGTATTCCTATGGATATAAAGCGCTTTAGCAGTACTTTGTATGCTCATTCCCTGTTCAAAGTAAGTCTTAACTGTATGCAGCAACTCTTTTCCAGACTCGCCATCATCAAATACCTTATCAATACTTCCTATAAATTGACTCTTTTTTTCTTCTGCAATACCCTGTAGCAATGTTTCCAACATGAATTCAGACCAATTATATATAAGCTTTTCCGGCTTTATTTTTCTGCCTATTTTCATAGCACTGTTGGCCATAGAATATGACTTGTAATAATCTTTTATCGACCTACAGGTACAACCAATTCCTATATTGATATCTATCCCTAATTTATCCTTTAATTTTCTTGATAATTTGCCACAATATTCCTCAACGCTCATATCTATACTCTTGATTATCACAAATCGATCTTCATAAAAATTAAATATAATATCGTGGTTCATGTTACATATTGAGCTTATTATATTTATAATGTTCTGCTTATACTCCTGTATTTGAACCTCAGTTTCCTTTTTATAGTTCTTGATTACCAATCCGAAATTACATATATCTACAACCATAACAGTTCTTGCTATTTTGATATCAAAGCCCACAAGCTGAGCTCTCCCTCTTAAGTTTTCTTGATTAAGAGCATTCTCCTTAATCAGCTCGATAGCTAAATTTCTCAAGGCTTGCTGCTGATATAACTCTGTCTTATTTCTTTCTGCCCCTTGTATCATCATCTCAACCAATTCTTTTACTATAACTCCATAGCCTTTTACTTCAATAGGTTCTCCAGTTATTCCGATAACCCCAATTACCTCGTTAGCGTTGTAAATAGGCAGATTTATTCCTTTTTTACACCCAACAAACCTTGTATCAGTATCAACAATAATTTCTCTCTTTGCGTGAGCCGCCAGCTTCGCTGCCTCATGAAAGGTGCCTATTCTTTTTTCATTCCCCGATGCAATTATGATGCCCTGATCATCCATTATGTTTATATTTTTACCCAATATGACAATTACTCTATCTACGATTTTTTGACACTCAGCAGCTTCAATTCTCATTGGAATTACACCCCATTTGTTGATTATAATAATTAAATTATACACCAAAAAAAT
>JARBUB010000017.1 GCA_029239905.1 Clostridia bacterium | reverse complement strand
TATCCGACGAATTTTAAAAAAGATTAGCAAAACAAATCCTGTTTCTGTGGTGCCAGGCACCACAGATTTCAGGATTTGCTGCTACCTCTGCCGCTACTTAAAAGGGGGTGAAGCTATGGGTAGGTCAACGAGAGCAGATCATAGGGGTGGAATATATCATGTTATTGCTAGAGGAAATAACAAAGAATTTATCTTTCATGATGATAAGGATAAGGGGTATTTCCTCAGCATATTGAAAAAAAGCTGCGAAGCCATGGGGTGCAAAGTCTATGGGTATGTTTTGATGAGTAATCACTATCACATTTTGATGCAGACAATGGATAAAATGCTGCAAGAGATTATGCACAAGATCAATAATCAGTACAGCAAATATTTTAACCTGAAATATGAGAGAGTAGGCCATGTTTTTCAAGGAAGATATAAGTCTAGCATTATTCAAGATGAAATGTATATGTACAACGTATTACGATATATTCATCAAAATCCAATAAAGGCTGGGTTTTGTGAAAAAGTACAGGATTACGATTGGTGCAGTGATAAATATTATAGAAGTCATATAAATAGCTTCATTAATACTAGTTTAATAATGGAAATGCTTTCTAGAGATTCGAAGGAGGCAAGGAAGAAATATAGTGAATTTATGAGTGAATATAATGATGTAAACTATGACGAAATGGGCATTGTTGGAGATGAAGCATTTAAGATTTTATATGATAGCAGAAAAAAACAAGTACCAAGCAGAAAATTGAGTTTAACTCCATACAAAATAAAATATATCAGAAATGCATTGGAAAACAAGTATTCCTTTGCAGAAATAGGAGCTTATATTCATGTATCAGGCAGTGCAATACAGGAAATATTGGAAAGATATAGAAATTATATAATATCCTAATTCTATGGTGCCTGGCACCAAAACTACAAGTTGTATACGAGGAGAGAATATATGAGAAAAATTATGAGTTTCATACTAGTTATCACAATAATTTTAACCATGTCAGTACCTGCAGTATCAGCTGTTACATCTATTGGGCTCAAAGATATTTTAATAAATGGCAAGGCACATTGGGCGAAAGTCTATATTGATAAGCTGATTGATAAGCTTATCATAACCGGTTATCCTGATGGTACATTCAAGCCAGACAACAATGTAGAAGTAGATTCATATATAAAAATGGTTGTAATTGCATTAGGCAACAAATTTGAGAATGGCAAGGATTATTGGGCTTCACCTTATATAAACAAGGCAATCGAATTGAAGCTAATTGATAGTAATGAGTTTAATACATATAGAAGGGCAATCACAAGAGAAGAAGCAGCGAAAGTGATAGTACAAGCTTTAGCAACTTTAGAACAGCTGCCAAGTGCAGAAGAAATTAATAAGTATAAATCAGTAGTACCTGACTATGCAAAGATTAGTGAGAAATATATGCAACATGCACTAACAGCTTATGCTACAGGCATTATTACTGGCGATCCTAAAGGAAACTTCAAGCCTATAGATAACCTTTCGAGAGCTGAAGCAGCTACAGTAATTATGAGATTATTGGATAAGACTTTGAGGAAGCCAATACCGGTACAAGAAGAAGTAACAACAGTATTGCCTGAGCTTCTAAAGAGTGATGAAGAAGTGTGGGGGAGAGAGGATATATACGATGTGACCTCCAGTGCAGGATTAGGTGTATACAGAGGAACATACGCAGTAGATAATGGAAAGATTTACTTTAATGCTACACCTAGAAAAGAAGAGTATGAAGGATATGAATTAGACACCAAGCTTAATCCTGATATTAGAGAGCAGGTATATAATGCTACAAAGGTGCTTATAGATGATGACCATTATGTATTAACTACGTATTCCACCGATGAACCAACTAGGGTACATGTTGCTTTAGCGAAAGCTTCTCAATATGCATACAATGATAGCTTTTTCTTTCATTATATCTTCTTTGAAAAAGTGCCATACAATGCTAAGAAAGATTGGCAGGAAGATAGCTTTAGTGACAAGATATATATATCATTAAGTCTATATAGGTTGCTTTGGAAATCTGACAATAATAACTGGTCAACCCCATACTATGAAACAAAATTAAAACATTCCTTAATAGCTATATTTGGAGAATCTGAAGGAACAGATATTTATAACTATATTTACAGTGTTTATGTAGATAAGCGTATTAATGATACTAAATACCTGAATAAGTGTTTCACTAAGACATTCAAAACTGTAAAGATAGACTTTGGAAATGATGATAGTTCAACTTTAGATTTCTATTTTTCTAAAATAAAGTAAGGTGATAATTAATGAACATTAAAAGAAAACTAGCTTCTCTGCTTGTTATAGTAATGCTATTTTCTATACTTCCAGCACAAATTTTCGCAT
The DNA here is from genome assembly GCA_029239905.1 of Clostridia bacterium. Classification (GTDB taxonomy): domain Bacteria; phylum Bacillota; class Clostridia; order Lutisporales; family Lutisporaceae; genus GWB2-37-7. The sequence continues at coordinate 17,983 of JARBUB010000017.1, read as the reverse complement.
ATCCTGATACTATTGGTGAATTTGAGCAATATTTTGAAGATAATGGTTTTCCTCCTGAAACTCCAAAACACAGAAAACCAAATTTTATAACATATCAGACATATGGATTTGTAGTATATGGCGATCCTTGGAGTCCTACGGGAGATGGTCCTAAATATTCAAGAGAAACAGGTAGAAATGAACATAGATACTTAGGTTTTACAGCACAGGATGCAAGTTATACCAACTCTTTATTTCCAAATGATGATAGAGGTACTAAGACACCACTACAATGGACTTATACATCAGTTGAAAATGCAGGTGTTAGTTGGACAAAGGTGACAGATGCAGATCAAAAGGCTTTCATGCTTAACACCAATCTGCAATTTGAAGGAACTGTATATAATGGTCTTACAGCGAGTTGGATAAAACAACCTAATGCAAAGGTATTGAACAAGGCTTCCTTTAAGAATGGCTTTAGTGTATTGACAGAACACAAAGGAGCAAATGGAAAAACATATTATGCTACCCTATATGGTCAGGAAATGGGAGGAAATACTCATGTTGACTGTGCTGTAACAACACCAGCCAATACATATACCATTAAAGCAGACCAACAGAGTGTAACTGTGCCTGTAACAGTCAAAGCAACTGCCGATTTAGACGGAACTTATGTTAAAGCAACACACATAAAAACATTGATAGCATCTTTTGAGGATAAGAAAAGCCCAACTGTAGGAAATATAACCACAGCTACAATTACTAAAGACAAGATATTAAACAGAAATGAATACACACCAGGTACGCATACTGTTTACCTACAAGGTACGGCAGAAATGGTATCAAAGCTGTCAGGTGCTGATACATATATGCAGCCTGGGACTAAAGCAATAACACTTATAGTAGAACCTTACCCAAGTCCTTATGTAGAAATTACAGCTACAGCCAATCCAGCTAAAAAACAAGTGGATGGCAGCAAAGATGAACTGGTAACAGTAAATGTAAATGCAGCACTAAAGGACTATACAGATACAACTAATATAAAATCATGGACTATATTTGCAAAGCTTGATGGGGAGGATGCTACACTACAGACAAAAGTTAATCCCGGCAGCGTGCTTAACTCGAGTGCAAGTTTTATTTTTACAGTGCCCAAGAGTAAATTCAATGTAAACAGTTTTAAACAAATCTTTAAGGTAACAGCTATGGCTACACTAAATAGAACTATAGACAATGACCCGCCATATCAAGGAACAACTTATACGTATACAGATTTTTATAAATTAACAGACCCAGACCGAGACCCAGTGCCAGAGCCACCTTTGCCAGGCAATTTACCACCAATAGCAATACTTAATGTTGAGGAAACTATAAAAGCAGGAGAAGAAACTTCGGTAGATGGGACGGGCTCCTATGATACTGACGGATATATTGCAGGGTATAATATGAATACCACAGGGGCAACAGTAACCGACTCTGGAGAAGGCTGGCGTAATGTTTGGTATCCTTACACCGGGCAGCCTATAAAAGTATATAAGGCTTCTGTAAAGGCTACTGATGACAAGGGAGCTTCTGACTCAGACTCAAAATTTATAACTGTAGAAGAACCAACAGTGGATGCTAAAATTAAGGTTACAGGAAAGCTAAAAGCAAATAGAAGTGTAAAGATAACCAATGCAAGTGATAGCCCCACACATTACCCTATAGATAATACAAAGACTGTATGGACATTGCAGGCTGTAAGTGCTGGTACAAATGCAGATATTAAATTTAATGGAGTTTTGAGAAGTGTTAATGAACTTAATGTAATATTTAAAAAGCAAGGTGTTTACAAGGCAACACTTCATGTAACTAACACTTTAGGCTATACAGATTCCACAGAATACCTTATAAATATCGGACCTGACTTGGCACCAGTAGCAAACTACTCTATGGCTACTACAGTTATACGTGATGTAAACGATTATGGCAATGCTACTATAGAGCTGTTAGATACATCCTATTCCTTAGATGGAGATATTCTAAGCAAGAGAATATGGAGTTATGCATTTGATAGTGATAATGACGGAAGCTTCGCTGATGAAACATATAAGACAATTGACAGTGGGAATAATACAAAACCTATATTAAAAGTATCCACAGTAGGAAAATATCATATAAAGCTTCTAGTACAAGAAAACTTCACTGATACATTACCTTTATATATCTTGCCTGCTGATTATCTTCTAGATGATACTATGGACAAAACAGCTGCTGAAAGTGTAGTAGAGGTAATAAATATTGCACCAACTACCAGCTTTAGTATGATTGATAAGAAGAAAGTTGACTTGGTATTTAATGTTTGGGATACAAGATATACTGCAGCGGAAGTACAGACTAAGGTTAATTCAATAATAGTTCCGGCATTAAGCGCAAATGACATAGATGCAAATATAACGGTAGCTGATAACTATGATATGACCAGCACTCCAAATCAACTAACCGGATACTCTTCTAGTTTTTATATTAGAAGCATTTCCTCAACGAAAGATGATGGTTCGTATGATGTGCATTTAGGATTTGGCTTAACGAATACGGCAACTGGGCGAACTTCGTATGTTTCGAATAATGCACAAACTTTTGCCGGAAAATCATTTAATGGTGATTTATATCTTGCTCCAGATCCAAGATATTCCGGAACATCTTCAGTTATTCGTCTTAGATACCAGAGATACATGGATGATAACACTTACCTTTCTTTGCTTGGAGCTTCGGTTTCATCACCGAAAATTGATGGCATTACACAGCGTAGATTTACTGTTGCTGGATACAAGGTTGATATTCCATCAAGTGAGGTTTTCGATATAGATGGCTCATATTTGTGGATTAAGTCAATTGACTTTACAGGCAATACAATTACCATAGTTGCTTCAGGTGGTTATGGGTACAACAACTCACAACATTTTATATTTGAAGATAAAGTGTTTAAATTTACAAGTTCATTAAGAGCCGGCAATATTTATTTAAATCGCCACGTTGAATATGTTAGCAGCGGCACAAGGGTGTCTGGCAGATTTGATTGGGGTCCTGGGGTAATGTATACCATTGATGATAAATCAAAGTACTTAAACGCACTAATATCGCAGCATAGCTTTAGAGCAAGTTCGAAACCGTACGTTATAAGCATAGCAGATAATCAATTTGAAGAGCTTGCAGATCCTGGACGTGCTAATCAAGTACTTAATCAAACATTAGAAAAAAACGTGAATTTTGTTGGACTTGGAACAACAACTAATAAGACACAGCTTCAAAATTATATAATAAGCAATAACAACAATGGTACATTCATTGAAAATACTAGCTTAGACGCTGCAATAACATCATTAAGAGACTATATAATTGGCAGGGAAAATCAAGAAACGCCCAAATCTCAATATGTTGTAATGGGAGAAGAGTTAGAATATCTAACCTTCTATGATGACCATGAGGATGATGTTAAATATGCGGAACAATGGAAGTATACTCATAGCAATCCAAATTACTTTGATAATCCTTTAGGTACTGATCCGCAATCAGGAATAAATAGGACTGTACCGATAACACAGTTTACTAAAGTAGGGGTATACGATGTTTTATATAGAGTAAGAGATAACCCCTATAACAATAGTCTGTTTGAAAACTATAGACTATGGTCTGAAGATGCACCAACTCAGCTTATAGTACATAGACGGCCTATAGCAGCGTTTACTCCTTACGTTTTACATAACAGCTCTACGAATAAGTATTATGTCAGTGCAGTAGATAAATCTTATGACCTAGACCACAGAATTTCAAGGGCAGACAAAGGCATTATACAGAAACAGTGGAAATGGAAAGCAACAGATGCCTCTACATGGCAAACAGGAGTACCAAATGATATTCTCTATGGTAAAACCTATCAAATTCAGCTTATGGTGCAGGATATGGAAGGGGCTTGGAGTACGCCAATAGTAGAAACGGTTAGTGTTCCTGATCTACTTGTTTATGCAAATCCTACAAGTTTACCTTGGCAAAAAACTGATGCTGCAGTAAATCTTGGAGTAAAAATCAATGCTGGTACTTTTAGCAGAGTTGATTATGTTTGGACAAATAGCACTACTAAACCAAGTACAGGCTTTACCAGCTCAACAAGCATAAGTAATAACTTAACTCAAGCGGTACAAGGGGAATGGTATTTACATGCAACAGCTTATACTACAGAGGGACAAAGTGCATATAATTATTTTGGTCCTTACCAAATAGATAAAACTGCACCAACTATCACACCAGTAAAATCCGGTGGAGTCAGTGGAGCTGCTGTTGCAATAAATGCAACAATCGCGGATACAGGTGGCTCTTTAATAAAAGATGTAAAATATATGTGGACTAATTCAACTACAAAGCCCTCTTCGGGATGGACTGTAACATATGGTAGTTTTTCAACTACTCATGCCCAAGATGGTATTTGGTATTTACATATAGAGGCTACAGACAATGCAGGAAATGTAACTTATATTAGATATAATTTGCCTCATATTGGCCTTACAGCAAATCCCTCAAGTTTAGGTTGGAGGAATACTAATGCTGTAGTAAATATTACATCATCTGTTACCAATGGCACATTTAGTAAAATTAATTATAAGTGGAATTCTAGTACTTCAAAACCGACAACAGGCTGGTTAAGCACAACAAGTAGTAATTTTAATACTTCACAATCAGCAACAGGACAATGGTATTTACACGCAGAAGCATTTTTAATTGACGGTCAAAGCAAATATAGCTATTTTGGCGCATATCAAATAGATAAGCTTGTACCTACAATTACAGCAGATAAAACCAATGCTGATGGTAACGATCCTGTTACAGTTAATGCTATAGTAACAGATGCTGGTGGGAGTAGATTAAATCAAGTTAAGCATGCTTGGTCTAAATCAACTACTAAGCCAACAACGGGTTGGTCAATAACTAATTCAAATTTCTCAACTACACAAGAACAAGAGGGAACATGGTACTTGCATGTGGAAGCCTCAGATAATGCTGGTAATGTTACCTATAAGTGTTTTGGAACATATAGCATAAATACATTTAAACTTGAAGATTTCAAAGTAATGATAATAAGAGATACACAATTAGAAAACTATTATAAAAACCCTTCATATTCTTTGGGCTCACAACAATATATAGATAGGCCAATGGGAGTGAATAGTTTAGCAGTAGACTCTTCAAACTTTGATGGCATTATAAGTGGCTTAACCAAAGGCTATAAGTTTGAGTTTGAAATTGATAGTACAAACTTTAATGAAAGTACAGATACAATTATGATAGAGCCTCACTTTTACACTACAGATGGCTTTGTAAGAGATAGCTCAGAAAGAGATTTATATTGGGAAGATTCAAATCATCAAGTTTTCTTAGCAGGTGAAGGTGGGCATAGCGCATGGAAAACCATAACACTTGAAGCTTCAGATAGAATTATTAATACAGGAAATGAAGCGACTTGGAGAGGAGAATATCTGATACCTGGTTCGGCTTGGGCAGTGACTAAAGGTACAACGAAAACACAAGCTAAGTCTAAGGATTTGAAGAAAGATATCATTGTCAGCTTTCAAATTAAAGGGTATAAAAATGGTTTGCTAAAATTTGATTATAATGCAGAACAGTGGGGTAAAGAGCGGATTATTGAAAAATATCCATATCTAATTGGAGATGTAATCAGATATAGCAGGAATAAAAATTGTCTAGACGATATTAATGTCAAGGATAACAGGTAAATGATAACCTGATATCTGTGGTGCCTGGCACCATAAAGACAACTTTTAAAATTTTAAAAAAATCATTGGGTAATATTCATAACAATTCCAGTTGAACACTTGGATATTACATGCTGTTACAGGAGAAAATATTTAGTGACATCATATGTTTGCTTGAAATATTTTTTTATGGAGGTACTAACTTTGATGAATTTTTTAGGGTTTGGTAAAAGTGCTAATGATACAGAAAACGAAAATACAGAAAGCCAAAATGCCGAAAATCAAAGCACAGAAAATACAAGTGAAGGTGGGACTCTTCAGCTCCGTGAAGAGCAACTGGATGTAAATAAGAGCAAGGTGCAAACTGGTGAAGTCATTTTAAGCAAGGATGTTGTTGAAGAGCAAAAATCCATTGATGTTCCTGTAACGCATGAAGAAGTTGTTATTGAAAGAAGATCCTTTGATAATAAGCAAAGCGACTCATCTATTACTTCGGGAGAGACTATTCATATTCCTGTTAGTGAAGAACGTGTTAATGTCGACAAACACACAGTATTAACAGGAGAAGTATCAGCGAATAAGCAAGAAGTAGAGGAAACAAAGCATATAGAAGAGACAGTAAAGAAAGAAGAGGCTCATATAGATTCTACAGGGGATACAAAAGTTACAACAACGTAGTAATGAACTTTAATAATAAGTTATTGTATTAATAGAGAAGCACCTCCCAAATCGAATAGGTTTGCGAGGTGTTTTTTAAAAACTATTCGATACCTAAATTTATAAATAAAGGTATGGAGGAAAAGTATGTCTAATAAAGCAAAATCAAAAAACGAAAAAGGCAATCTTACTAGCAGCATCATCCTTGGAATATTAATCGGAGGAGGAGTTGGCGCAGCGATAGGTCTACTCGTTAATATGCTTGATAGTATCATAGCTTTAATGCTATTAGGTGCTTCAATAGGCGCTGCTGTTGGTATATTAATGGGACTATCCAATCGTGATAAAACAGCTGAAGCGAAATCATATGACCATAATAAGCAGCCTTTAAGAAAAGCATTTAGAAATATCAGCGATAAAGCACGACTTCAATTACGTGAGGAGCAACTGGAGATTTCTAAGGAATTGGTACAAACGGCAGAGGTTACCTCTCATAAAGAAGCCATCACGGAAGAAAAGACCATTACTGTGCCGGTAACTCGTGAAGAGCTTGTAATTGAAAAAAGAAGTTTTGATAATGATGCTTCTAATACTGACGGTAAATCCTCTGAAATAATGCGAATACCTCTTACTGAGGAGCAGATTGAGGTTGTTAAGAATCCCGTAAAGCTAGAGGAAGTTTCAATTTACAAAAATCAATATGATGAAATAGAGCATATAGAGGAAACTCTTAAGAAAGAGATATCACATATTGAGACTACCGGTAACGTAAAAGTTGTGGATAAGGACAATAAATAGGAATAGGTGCCAGGTCAGTACAAAGGATCTTGTGAAAACTTGTTATCTGTGGTGCCTGGCACCATAAAGACAAGTTTTTAGGAATCTAATGTAAAACTTGTGGTAAAATATAAAATGAGAAATTTAAAAAGGTAAGGCGAATATATGGATAAAGAACTTTTAGAAAATAGCAATCAACTTGAAGGATTAACTGCATCTGAAATTTGGGAAAAACTCTATGATAAAGAGTTAAATAGTAAGAAGCACATCTTAGAATATATTGATATCACAAGGGTGCTTAAAAAGAATAATGCCAGTGAGGATCAGATTCAAGCTACATACAATTATATTTATGACCATATAGAGGGATTAAAGGATTCAATAAAACCTAATACAATGATGTATCTTAAGAACAGTTTGAAATCACAGCTGGGAAAGTATGTTAAAGAAAAGGATCCAAGACCAGTGAACCATTTTATAGAGTTTTTTAAGAAGGCATACCCTGAAAATAAAAGAAAAAAAGGTTTTACATGGGGTTTAATGGATATAAGAAGCTTAACAGAGGAGCAGATATGGACAACTTTAACCTATATTAATAGAGCTTGTTTGAATAATAATCTAATTCTGAATGCGAATCAGAAAAAAGATATCGTAGAAATAATTGAAATGTCAGTGAGTAAGAACAATATTAAGCATATTAATAACATTAGAAGTCTAAAAAAATTGACGGATAAACTTAATATAGATATTGTAAGTGTTGGCGAATTAACTAAGGTAAGACATATATAATATTTCTATTATAATTCATGTACTGAACATACCATCAGTAACGTGAACTTCATTCTTTAACCTGATTTTATAGAATATAAAGCATTGCTGGTCAACAGAATTACTTTCTAGCACAGCAATGCAATTTTTTTTGTTAACATTAAAGCTTATTTTATTCAAGCTATTCAGGTTCAAATCCAGCCTACTTCTATAGAAGTTTTTTGCATATCTGCATTAACCATTTGAACTCCATCTAGTTTTTCTGATGTGTTTTATACTTGCATCTTTATCTGTGTATTTAATAATTCAGATATATAATAATGCACTTTTTTCATAAAACTACTCATTTCGAAATTAGCTCAGCGCTAGATAAGTTCAATAGAAAATCACCGATACAATGGAAAGGTAAACCGTATGCTTGGAAAACCAAAAAAAGAGTAGAGCTATAGAATGTGGAGGCAGCTGTTTTGATCACTCGCAGATGAAATATCGATAAAGAATACCATATGAAAAGTTTAGGCTAGATACAAAACTTCAAATATGACATTTTGAGAAATAAGAAGCTTTTTTTAATTCGAAATTAATGATAAACTATTGGTAAAAAATGAAATATAATTATAAATATCAAATTATCCCATGAAAGTTAGTATATAAATGGAACTTTTGCATTTCAACTGAAGAAGGAGGTTGCAATGAAACCATCATTATTAAGAGCGAAGATAAGTATGCCGCCAGTCCGCCCAGATTTGGTTAAACGTATGCATCTCATTGAGCGTTTGAATGATGGCTTATTCCATGATAATTTATTTACCCGTCGGTTCACTTTGATTTCAGCTCCTGCCGGCTACGGAAAAACCACGCTGGTGCGGCAATGGATGAGCCATTGGGAGTTCCGGGGGGGCTGTTTTTCTCTGGACGAAGGGGACAATGATCCGGCTATTTTTTGGACTTACCTTGTTTCTTCATTTCAAACAGTATATCCTAACCTGGGAATTAATCTTATGACCTTTCTAAGCTCATTCACCTTTGCTTCAGGGGAACTGTCTTCTAAAGGATTTTACCTGTCGGAATATCTTTTGACTGATTTTATCAATGATCTTATGGAAATACCAGAACCTATGGTGTTGATTTTGGATAATTTGCATCTTATTACAGACAGTAATATCTTAAATTCTTTAGTGTTCTTGATAGAAAACCTTCCTCCAAAGGTTCACTTGATGATAACTTCACGAAATGACCCACCTTGGCCGTTGGTTCGTTGGAGAGCACGAGGGGATATGGTTGAAATCCGTCAGGAGGATCTGCGTTTTACCCAGAAGGAAGCTGACAGGTTTTTACATGAAATAATGCATTTAGAGCTGTCTTCTCAAAATGTTTCTTCTCTTACATCCCGTACTGAAGGATGGATTACCGGCTTGCAGATGGCTGCCATATCAATGCGGGGAAAGGATGACTTTGATGCTTTCACAAAAGCCTTTACAGGGAGCAATCGCTTTGTCTTGGATTACCTTAGAGAGGAGGTTTTGCAAAGTCAGCCGGAGCTTATAAAGAAATTTTTGCTGCAGACGTCTATCCTAGGCAGTTTTACAGATTCATTATGTGATGCTGTAATCGGTAGGGATGGAAGCCTGGAAGTGCTCGAAATATTGGAAGGTGCCAATCTATTCATTATTCCATTGGATGATGAGCGCAAATGGTATCGCTATCATTCCCTTTTTGCAGATTTACTTCGTCGGCAGTTATTGCTCACAAATCCACAGTTGATTCCTCAACTGAACCTAAGAGCAAGCAAATGGTACGAGAAAAATGGTTTTTTTGCAGAAGCTATTGACCGGGCTGTAACTGCAGGAGAATTGGGAAAAGCTTCGGATATTTTAAATAATCATATTGATGCACTATGGCAGCAGTGTGGGTACATACGGGTAAATTTATGGTTAGAGACACTGCCTGATGAGCATATTCAAAAAAGACCCCTGCTTTGCCTGATGCATGCCATTATGTTTCTTATGAGTGCTCGGATTAAGGAAGCGGAAGAACGTCTGATGGATGCAGAAAGGTATATTGAGTCTGAAAATAACTCATCCGCTAATAGAACCCAGGAGAGTGACGATAAAGCGAATTCGATACTTTTGGGAATCGCAGCTGTTATCCATGGGTATATTGCGATATTTAAAGGGGATATAACCGCCATTGGTCATTATTCGCGACAAGCTCTTCAATATCTGCCACCAGGAAATATGTGGCGCTGCAGCGCCTTAATCACTTTAGGTGACGCACTTGTGCTTCAGGGAGATGTGGATGCTGCCAATGGTGCCTACCAGGATGCCCTAAATGAGGGTAAATCTATGACCAATGCCTTTTGTGTACTTTTCGCAGGATATAAACTTGGTATACATTTATGGAATCAGGGTCGCTTGGAGGATGTAGCCAAGTTGTGCGAATCAGAACTTCTGTATGCTGAAGAAAATTCATTCTCACGATTCCCGCGAGCAGGATCTCTTTGGGGGATGTGGGGAGAAATTAAGAGGGAGAGAGGCCAATTAAATGAAGCTCTGGAGTATACACAAAAAGGATGTGCATTAAGTAAATCAGAAGAGACAGTATTGGCTGGGTGCAGTTTATGCCTTTTGCGAGTCCTATTCTCCATGAAAGAATATGAAGAGGCAGAGAAAAAACTTAAAGAGTTGGAGATACTCATGGGGCAATCCACTCTTCCTATCTGGCTTGTAAATTTAATTACCTCCTTGAAAGCGCGGCTTTGTATTGCCAAGGGGGACTTGAAATCAGCAGAGAAGTGGGTAGAGGGGCGAAAGCAGCAGGGAGATCTGAATTTTAGTCCCATGTGTGATTCTGAAAATCTTGTTTTGGTTCGGTTTATGTGGGCATCTGATCAGCTGGAGGAATCTTTCCAATACCTTGGAAGATTTTATGATGCTGTAAAAAACGAGCAGCGATTGAAGACAGTTATTGAAGTTCTTATTCTTAAATCTATGATATCTCAGGAAATGAAATGTGAAAGTGAAGCTCTCGCAGCTTTGATGGAAGCATTGACCTTAGCAGAGCCGGAGGGATATATCCAGGTTTTTATTGATGAGAGTCAACCTATGAAGAGGTTGCTTAAAAAGGCAATTGAATATAATATGGCATCTGCATATGCGGGAAGACTATTGATAGCCTTCCCTGCCTTGGAGCCTGATGAGACACCAGAATCCTCCTCTTTATCAATACAAGAACCTCTTAGCAACCGCGAGATGGAGGTCCTTGCCCTAATGGCTAATGGGCTGACCAACCAAGACATTGCAAAGAGACTCTTCCTTTCGCTAAGTACGGTGAAATGGCATACCAGCAATATTTATGGGAAGCTGGATGTTGAAAACCGAACTGGGGCGGTGGCCAGAGCCAGAGCACTAGGCATTCTTTAAACAGGGCTGTTCCTATTTCTAAGGAACAGCTTTTTTTTTGTACAGATAATTACCATACCTTCCATAATACTAATACCATACTTTTGACTGGTCAAACCCGTACCATACTGCGGCTATAATGATGATGTAAGGAAAAAAAGAAGACTCAGAGCCAATAGCTATAGGAGGGGTGAAAAACATGACATGTTGAAAGTAAAGATACACATTAAAGGATTGTTGGATACTTGCTGGATAGATTGGTTCAACGGATTGGAAATGTATCATACTGAAACTGGTGAAACCATACTGGAAGGGGTGGTAGCAGATACGGGAGCTTTTTATGGCATAATAGCCAAGATAAATAACCTGGGCCTGGAGCTGCTGAAAGCCTATGTGTTTGAACCTGATGGGTAAAAAAATTTAAACCTGCCTCATCATGAAGTTAAATAAGGGGGAAAAGATCATGTCTTTAAAGAAAAATATCATTACTTTGCTGCCGGATAAATGGCAGGATCAATTATTAGCGAGGGTTATCGCAAGTAACAATTGGAGAAAGGTACCGACCTTTAATATGCTGTTTGAATCTTATTCAATTATGGGTGCTGATAGAGACGATATGGTTAAGGCTTTTTCAAACTCGACGGACCTGAATAAGGACTTTTATATTAACTGTCGTGTAATAGCAAAAAATAGAGAAAAGAATGCAGAAAAAATGACAGGCAATCTAAATGAAGCAAGAAAAGAATACTTTAAGGCTTTAATTTTATACTTCCTTGCAGATTGGGTATCCTTTGAAGAAAATCAGATTTGTGAAAATTATCAGGATCTATTAGCGGTTACCAACAAAATAGATAATTTAGCTGCACATAAAACAGAAAAAATATTTTTTTCATGGAAAAAGGGTAAAATTGCTGCCCGTTTTAGATATCCTGACAGTGACGGTTCAACCTTTGATAGCATGCGAAATAAAAAATATCCTGTAATAATAATAGTACAAGGAAATGATACCGTGAAGGAATGCTTCATCATGTTAGAAGATATGCTATTAAACAATGGTTTTGCAGTTTTAAATGTCGATCAGTCAGGCTGGGGAGAAAGCAGATTGACAGGGAATAGATTTGAAAGCTTAAATGATGCTAAAGTGCTGGCTAATATGATGCTTGACTTTTTAAAAAGCAATCCGCATATTGATGAAACAAAGAAATCCTTGTTTGGATTTAGCGGCGGTGGAACCTGGTCAGCAATGACGGCTGGTACAGATCAACGGTTCGATCACATGGTTTTAGTTGGTGGTGGTATATACGATTTAGTTAAAATGCTTCATTGGCTTCCAGCAATTCAAAAGAGACAAGTAATGAAGCATTGGGGATGTAAAAAAAGCGAAATAAGAGGAATATCAAGGTCAGAATTGGATTTCAATAATAAAATACTGCCAAACATAACAGCTAAATGTTTATTAGTTCATGGTGAAAAGGATACACTTGCTCCAGTTGAAGGAATATATAAAGCCAAAGAGCTGATTAAAGGACCGGTTGAACTGAAAATTATACCGGGAGGAAATCATATGTGCTCTGACACTTTAATGGATCAAGAGATGCCATTCATCATGAAGTGGTTACATGAGAAGTTTAGATAGAATATTCTTTAGATCTTTTAAAAGAGGAAGAAAATCCTTAAGAATCAGGAAAGTATACTTAAGCATTTTCCTGAGTTGAAGGTAATAGATTTTGGTGACTTTAAAATCAAGAAGGAAAATAAAAGAAGAAACATACTATTTAACAATGTAATAAAGTTGTTAATGATATAGCAAAGTCCAAGTTGAACTGTAATATCCATGGAGGTGAAAGGGGGGGACCCGTGTGATTGTCAATTCAGCAGCAGTTATATATTTCTCGCCAACAGGCACAACAAAAAAAATTCTTTACGCAATTGCTGAAGGAATGTGTATTGATAGTCCTAAGTATATTGATCTGACCTTGCCTAATGCACGTATTAGCAATGCATCGATGATTAATGAGGATATAGCAATAATTGGTGTACCTGTTTATGAAGAGAGAATACCAAAAATCCTATATCCTTTTTTAGCCAGCCTGAAAAGTAATAATAAACCTGTTGTGATTGTGGCCGTTTACGGAAATATTGGTGATGGGATTGTGTTGAATGAGCTTAAAACCATAACAGAGAATTCAGGTTTTAAAGTGATAGCAGCAGGATCATTCATAGGAGAACATTCATTTTCAACAAAGGAAGTTCCAATAGCAGAAGGGCGTCCAACTCAAAATGATTTAAGGGAGGCTAGAAATTTTGGGCAAATGATTAGAAAAAGAATTGAAACAATAGATGATCTGAAGGAAATTTCACTGACAATTCCTCCAGAAAAACTTCCTTTAATAGCAAAGATTTTACCAGAAAACAGTGCAAGGATGTTTACAAAAACACCTTATGCTGATATGAGCATATGCAATGGTTGCGGTGTATGTGTAAAATTATGTCCTATGTCCGCAATTCACAAAGATACTTTGGAAATTGACGAAAATCAATGTCTACGTTGTTTTTGCTGTGTTAAGGAGTGCCGAAGAAAGGCAAGAAAAATTATATATAAGAAAAAGCTTTTTGTATCTCTAGTACTGACTGCTAAAAATAAAGAAGAAAAGAAGCCCAAAAAATATATATAGTGCTATTATAGGACGATAAAGGGAATTATTAGGTTAGCAAATTTCTAGGAATATAATTTAAGCCATAACGCATTATGAAGATGTCGCGTTGGGGTAAGGAACTAGTACAAATTTCTAACGATCAAATAGCACATTTAAAACGGGAATTCCTAAATGAATGTCCCCAACATATTAAAAAGCAAATATTGAAAATAGAAATGCCAAAATCACTTAAGATTTTTTGAAGCGTGATTGATTCCTATATTGAAAAGGGAGAATTTCATAAGTATTTAGACAGTATGAGTTAGATTCAAAGAATATAAAGGGATGAGAGGCAGATTGAAGACTGATGAGTTTATTAATTATCATAAAGGAAAGAAGGGGGAATAATCATGAGTTTAACTGTATCTAATAGCATTAGATTCACAGAGCAAGTAAAACATTACGAAATCAACAACGGGATGGAATTGTACACTCGTATTATATCTGGAACAAACGAAGGGAAAACAGCCATCTTTATTCATGGGGGAGGTTCAGGCGGAAATCATACTATGCTTTTGAGACCGGCAAAGTGGCTGATTGAGCAAGGCTTGTTTGCAAAAGTAATTTTACCAGACCGGAGAGGGGAAGGGTTAAGCACACCTCTTACTCAAAAACTCGCAATCCGTGATCACTCAGCAGACATGAAGGCTCTTTTGGATGCATTAGATATCAATGAAAAAATAACAGCTATTGGATTATCATATGGTGGTCCGATTGCCATTGAACTAGGCGGCTTGGATTCAAGAGTAAATGAGGTTATTCTGATGGCTTCATCGCCTTCCTTAAGGGATGTTAAAGGCATTCAGGGCTTCTTATATAGGAGCAATCTACTGGAGAAGATTACAAAATACTTCTATAAGAAAAATCTAGGTAAGCTTCCTTCGGAGTATCCGGATTTTGAGATGGTATACGATCTGAGAAATAATAATGAGCTGACAAAGTATTTTGTTGAAGCAATAAAACATACAGATAGTAAAATGCTGGAGAGCTTAATGCTGCAAAACGCATCTACACTTGATCAGAACAATAGTGCAGTCTCCCCTGACATTAAGCTTGACATTCCCATCTTCCAAGTAATCGGAAGTAAAGATGAGATATGGGAAACCAATATAACTCAATATAAAAACAGGTTTACTAATTTAAAAAGCTTCATTGTTGAAGATGAAAATCATAAAGGCGTAATATTAAATGCTAGCTTATTTTACGAAGGACTTAAAAAGATTTACACAAAAGAATAATCACAGGTTAATGTTTAGGAAGAATAAAGTAGCATACAAGGGACTTTGGTTAATAATTGAATCCTATCATCATACGAAAGAAACGATCCAAAAGATTTTGCAAGAAGATGATAGGCCAGACAGTAGTAAAGAAGCAGAAGTGGTTACTTTTGCTTCTTTTAAATTCCGTGGTGCCTGGCACCATTAAGGCAAATGGCTCTAATATGCATTTTCTTGTATGTAGTAAAGCACCAGTCTGACGACTTCTTCAAGTTTGTCACCACTAATATCTTCTATTGTGTCATGGGGGCTATGATAGCCATTCTTAAAATCCGGGTGAATAATCATTACAGAGGGTACATCAATTTCTGCAAAACTTACATGATCACTCCCACCAGAGAAATCCGTTATATAGTCTATGCCAAGTTCTTCAGCGTATTTTGCCAGGGCATTCCTTGGAACACTCATAGCGCTGCTTGTGTTTGGTGCTTTAGCGAGCAAAAGCTTCTCATCTGCTGAGGCGCCAACCATATCTAGATTTATCATTACGGCTTTACCCAATGAAAAGAGCGGGTTGCTCACGAAGTGTCTTGATCCTTTAAAGCCGCTGGATTCTCCATTAAAGCCGATAAATGCGATGGGTCTCTTTGGTGCTATTTTATTTTCCTTTATAATTCTCGCAATTTCTAGCATCGCTGCAGGTCCGGAAGCATTGTCCAAGGCACCGGCATTGTATGTACCATCCAGATTATCCCCAACATGATCAAAGTGTGCACCTATGATAATATAGCTATATTCAAATTCAGGGTCTGTACCGGGGATAATACCTATAACGTTGGCGGCATCTACAAATTTAAGTGGTGTAGCACGACTTTGAAAGCGAACTTTTTTGCCTGTTTTCTCAGCTTCAGTTAACATATCAAAAGTTTTGCTCTCTACAAAAATAAATGGTTTATAATCTGATTGCTGCCATGATTCTTGTAATGGGGTAACTCTGAGATATTTTAAGCCTTGGACGTTATCGGATAGGTCAAACTCGCAAATAACAGCACTAGCATTATATTTTATTGCTAAGTCGGCTGGATAATCAGGTTTACCAACAAGCCAGCTGAGCTTTGCTGGAATCAGGAGAATTTTACCTTCGAAGTCAACATTTTTATTAATAAGCATATCAGCGCTTTCGAGCATAATCAAAGGTGATGTCATATTAACTGATGTTGTTTCACTGGACAGTCTGCGAATGATAAAATCATCAACATAATCAAAATCAGTAGATACATTTCCAGACTTATCTATTGTTTGAAGCAACGGTTTTTCTTCCAGCAGAATAACATCCTGTTTATAGGTTTGCTTATACCCTTTGATACCGGAGGGACCTTTTAAACCGAGCTTCTGAAAGT
The DNA here is from genome assembly GCA_029239905.1 of Clostridia bacterium. Taxonomy (GTDB): domain Bacteria; phylum Bacillota; class Clostridia; order Lutisporales; family Lutisporaceae; genus GWB2-37-7. The sequence goes on along the minus strand of JARBUB010000017.1, from coordinate 1,341 downwards.
TTTCAACTATATAGTCTTCAGCTAAACGATTGCCCTCAGTACCAACCATTCTTCCTTTATATTTCTCGGAAATAAGCTCTTCAATATGCCTGAGCATATCTTCCTGCCGAATCTCTGTTTCTTTAAGATTAATAATAGGTTCTTTATTAACTACTTCTTTATGCTCTTGCTCACAACCAATCAATATACTGCCAAGCAACACAAGAATAATGAAGCATTGAATACAGTTTCTAATATCCTTGTTCACAGTATCAACTCCCTTTATTTTACAGTTTATTCGTGCTTCAATTGTAACATGTATCGTAGAAAGTTTAAATTAAATATAATGAGGGTTCAATCATTTGAAAACTTGTTATCTGTGGTGCCTGGCACCATAATGACAAGTTTTAGTAAAGAAAAATAGGAAAGACAACCTATTTAATGCAATGCTAAATATGGGTTATAATCAGGAAAGTAGTTGAAATTAGGAGGTATGTCCATATGCTCAAATTACAAGGACAAGCCGTAGATGAAAGAAGTCCGTATTGGGATAATATAAAAGGGTTCTTGATTTCTCTTGTAGTAGTAGGACATTTTTTGTGGGATTATAGGGGCATGGGCTTTGCAAGGTTCCTCGTGAATTTTGTATATCTTTTTCATATGCCTGCATTTATTTTTGTTTCAGGATATTTAAGCAAAAGTGATAATTCAAAATCTATAAAATCTATATTTAAGTTAGTTGTTACTTATATTATTTTTAACACAACTATGATGATTTTCAGTTTTGTTTTAGTGAATACTTCAATTCAGCTCATTACACCGGTTTATTCATTTTGGTTCTTGATTTCCTTAATAATATGGCGCTTAATCATTAGATATGTTGAAAAAATAAAGGATATTATACTAATCAGCATCATTGCTGCAATTTTTATCGGTTTTTGGAGTGATGTAACAAATGTTCTTGCTATTGCACGGACAGTTGTTTTCTTTCCATTCTTTTTAATGGGATATAAGCTATCCCCGGATAAAATAAATCATTTTATCAATAACCGAAAATCCTTAGATTATTTGAAGGGCATCCTGCTGTTATTATTTACTGCTTACATGTCCAGTCTATTTATATACAAATATTCAGCATTAAGCGAAGCAGATTTTTTGATGCAAAACTATGATTCCATAGCAAACATGTTTGTCAGAATGATCATGTTAGGTATAGCTTGGCTGATGATCATGAGTATTATTTTTCTTACTCCAAAAAAACCGCTAAGGTTTTTGAGTAAATGGGGAAGGAATTCCTTAACTATTTATATTTTGCATCGCTTCTTCACACTGATATTTTTTAAAGCTTTTCCAATCAATACT
>JARBUB010000230.1 GCA_029239905.1 Clostridia bacterium | reverse complement strand
CCTCTCCACAAAGCATCTCCGCCAATATAAGGATAGAAGTTATTTTCGGTGTAATATGCCTTAAGCTTGGGGATAAAGTACGCGCTTTCGACTTCTCTCTCTTGTATGTCCATAAGCTCCTTGCCCTTGCCTGATAAAATACCCACTACTATTTTTTGTACTTCAAGACGTTCGTTTTTTAGAAGTGGATCAAGCTTCTTAATGCGATATCCCTTGTGAAGTATGTCATCCACGAGGATGATCGGTCTTCTAAAGCTTTTTATCATTCTAATCTGCACATCAATGTCTAGATAATGTGGAAATGCAGCAATGTCAAATCGCTTCATATCCGGTGAAAACATTTTCTCAGTATGCAATGATTTAGTAACAGTATTAGGAACAACACTTTTGTTTAATATATTTCCATAAGGTACGCACATTGCATGACCAAGCTGTCGTGGTATCTGAGAAATGGGTGAAACCTTATTTTCTATACAGATCTTTCTTGTCATGGTTTCATAAAGTATATGCCTGTTAAAGGATATCAGCAGATTGCCAGGATAAAGCTGTACCAAAGCATTCTGCAATTTTTTTCTCGCTTTGATAATTGCTTGCTTGACGGATTCAGTGTTTTTGATTGGATCCTTTATAAAGGCCCTAGCGTCAAGTATCATAGCACAAGGATTACTCATATTGACTCCAAATATTGGATTGGATGAATTATCACATGGGATCTCAAAGAATCCCTGCAACCTTAAGCACTCTTGAACCTTCTTCAAATTAGTATTCGTAAAGATGGATTTAAACACAGCATATTCATAATCCTTTGCCAAGCTAAATGCCAAGGTTTCTGTAAGCAGAATCTGAATAAACACCTCTGTATCTATTTTGGAATTTACATAAACACCATCAATCATCAGCATTTTCCCTATGGCGTGATTGCGAAGGAAGTCTGTGGTCTTGCTACTTTGCATTTCCTGATACATAAGATGGGACATGACCCTATGAAAGAGTGTAAAACCAAATATTCTGCCCTCTTGTTCGCTGTCTCGGAGTATCAATACTCGGGCTGAAGGCTTATTGATAAAATCCTTAATGTTTGAGGTGTACTCCTCGGAAGAGTGATTTATTAACCCTAGAAGTTCATCAATAATCTCTGGAGTGAAATTCTCAACAACCTGTATTTCTACAGAGATAGATTGTATTAAGGACTTATATTGAGGCTCACTTTTATAAAAGCCATTCTCATAAATATATCGTTGTGCTAGAGGGTCAATCAGCATTGAAATGTCTCTGTTTTCATCGATGCTGCTCCTAATCTGAGTAGAACTTATATCCTCATACTGCGGTGGAAGAGCTAATCTTATGACATTGCCTTCAATGTTGCTTAGAGCTGCTTCAAGCAATTCACCTTCATTGGCTGCCCCGCTGATGTCGGAATTTGACATTGTATTCTTTCTATCAAAAACAATGTGTGAGAAGCTGTGTATAGAATTTTGAATTGCCTCAGCCTTGTAACTAGAGGCATTAACAATGACATCACTACCAACGACTATAAAAACTTCCGCATAATCAAAATTGAATCTAAGTATTCGCAGATTAGTGGGATTTGCTATATTTGTTGGAAATTCTTCTGGGTACAAATAAATATTCAGTTCATCTGCTATGCTCATGGTTATAATGTTTTTTCTGATTAAATTTGGTAAAGTTCGTTTGCTCCAGGAAAACTCATCTACAGATAAATAGACCTCAAAGCCTTGATCTCTGATTGCTTTGGCAATTTCCTTATGGCTTAAGGAGAAGGGGTCAAAGGTTCCAGGGAAAAAGGCAACCTTGCTTGGTTTTTCCAGTATTATAGAGCCATTATAGAAAATATAGTCACATATAAATTTGTATATTTCGTTTAAGCCTGCAGAGTTGGTAAGAAATGCAAGCTCTTCGCTTCTATTATCTGTAAGCAGTGTAAGTATTTTCTTAGCAGTGAGCTTGAAAAGCTTGTATTTCATTTCTATTTGTATGGCTTTGCTGCCAAATATTTCTCTGCACAAGACGGAGAAGGAAACCTGCTTTATATGATCATCATAATGAACCAAGCCGTTCAAGACGATGCCAATCATTTTTATAAGTCTATTTTGGTTAGCATCAGCCTCTTCCTTGAAGTTTTCGCTATATGTTTGATAATTGACTATAGCTATTCCTATGGTTCGAAGCAGCAGGGAGTTTAATTGTGTACCTGATTGCTTAATTTTACTCTCGAAATCTCGTAGGAACTCATCCAGCTCAATAGGCTGAAGATAGAGTATAAGCTTGCCAAGAAAATTGGGAATGTATTCAGCAAACTGATACCCTTCGATTTCTAAAGCTCTTAGCAATTCAATGGAAACATCGTTGCGCTGTTCTAGGGAAAGGAAAGGTATAATACTGACCAATGCTTCACCAGCGCGGTTTCTAACCTTGTCTGAACTACTGACCTTTAATAGGTTGCAAAAATGCATAGCTGTATAGAAGCCATGAACCATAGGATTTTGCATAGTATAATCCAAAATCATGTCTATCTGTGTCCTTTTTATAATCCAATCAGTTGCCGACTTTAAATTGCTGAGGAAGGTAGCGGATACTGCCTTAATATCCTCTTTATATCTAGCTTCATATTTCTCGATTACAGGGCTAGCACTATAAATGAGACGCATGATCTTAAGGTTGATAAAGTTTTCAGTCTTGCTGGCAGATAGCTGTTCTTGATCAATTAGAAGTTTATTAATTTTGTTTACTAATATGTTCTTTACATAACCCACTGAAGGATGATCATTATCTGCATATTTATTTAGTATGTAATAAGTGACCTCCTTGCCAGCCAGTCTAAAGGAGTAATTTGAATGCTCCAATATAGTCAATAAATGTCCCAGAACTACATCAATACAGTGATATTCATAATCTAAGGGGATATATTTTGATGCTTCCAGAAGGAAAAGCTTGGTCTCATCGGTTTTTTCATAATCACTGCTGTAATATTTTGTTAATACACATATATAACTATCAAGCTGTTTTTTCTTGCAATTTTTAAATAAAGATCTCATCATATAAATCATGCTGTATGCTATCCAGCTTCTATGTGTTGGAATTACTTTGTGATCAGGATTTATCATAATCTCCATATATTTATCCAGCAGTGAAACACCAGTAGCCTCGGGGGCATCCAGCATCATACCCTCAGGAACCTCTTTATGATATTCCTCATCAAAGGATGCGATGAGAAGACCAATGAGCTCGGCGCATTGCCTGCGGATATAGTCTTCGGGGTGTACCAATAAATCATACAAAAATCGAATTGTTATTAACTTTTGTTTCTGTGTCAAGTACGTAGAATATTCCTCGAACAGCCTGATATACTCTCGAAGCCTCTTCCAATCAGATTCACTCCTGGCAAATTCAAGAATTTCATTTAAAGAGACTTCATCTCTTAAGTGATACATAAGTGTGATGTTGTGATTTATAGCAAGATACTTAATGCTCTGTATTATTTCATGACCATACATAAGAGAGTAGTGAAGCTTGCCTGTATTGAATTTGTGATTAGAAATATCAAAGTCTTTATCCACATCTGTTTTTACACCAAGGCTAATCAAATAATCCTCAAAATCCTTGAGCTTGGCATAAACTCGCTTGTATCGTCGTTCCTTCTTTTCATCTACATTGTCCAATTTTTCTAATATAACGTCAAAGGAGTTTTGCAAATCATAAATATTCATTTGTGAATCTTTGTTTTTGACTCTGAAATCAGCATAAATAAGTATGAGGGACTCAATAGGAAGGTTCTCTAGCTCTAAATCCCAAGTTGAGTGATTGCTGGCTATGTGACCAATGTAAGTGATATTATGCCTTTTAAACCACTGTTCAGTGTAATAATAGTGGAGATAAGGAACCCTCTTAAGCTCATGGGTTTTACAGCCGTATTTGCCGATGTCATGGCCTAAAGCTGCGCCGCTCACTCTTCCCATATCAACAGGTAGGCCCAATCTCTTTAGTTGTCTGCCTATGTAAACAGCCAGATAGTTAACACCGCAAATGTGGTCTAAGGTGTTGTAGCCCATCAATTCTTGGCTTATTTTCATCATCTCATAGATATATTCATGATTAAAAACACGAATAAAGTCCTTGTATTCACTTGGGTTTTCAAGTTGACTTTTTTCCTCGTCTGAGAGAAAGGTGATTGGATATTTGCTCTGCCATGTATTATCTTCGATTAATTTCTGAAAGTTAGAAAATATCCTTAATATATTAAGGTAAATAATGCAAGCAAGCTCTAAATTTTCATTTGGCTCAATATTCGTTACATGGGGATAGGACTTATTTAACGTGTATTGATAAATGTATGAAAGCCAATCCATGGGAGAATCCTCGAAAGAAAGCTTCTCTAGTAAAGGCAAGCATAGATCTAAGGTTGCTCTACAACTGTAGTTCTTGTTTGTTACCATAGAATTGATACCGGACTTAAACTCCGGAGTATCTATAAAGTTCTTTATTGTTTCTCTAAGCATTGGTGCTTTATCTATGCCTTCAAAGCTCAAAAGTGTATATAGTATATTATTGTGAATTTCTTTAACGCGAAGGGTGTCCATAATTACCTCCTATACATTGAAAAAACTGAATTTTGTTTACGTGGTTAATTAATTTATTATATTACTTATTGGCTTATTTTTCAAACAATAAGTAAGTCAAAGGCAGATGATAAAGATGTTTCTTTACTAATTCGGTAGATGAATCCGAATTTGTAAAATAAAAAGGGTGTTTTTCACAAAATAGTAGCAATGGGAAATATTTTGCACATTCTGATATAATATAAGATGTTTTGCACATTCTGA
>JARBUB010000016.1 GCA_029239905.1 Clostridia bacterium | reverse complement strand
AAATAATTTGAAAAAACCCCGTCACTGAGTCCAAGCCCAAGAGCGGTCAGCGCCAATATAAAAAAATAAACTACAAATTCCTTTTTTGCATTCTTAAATAGCCCAATTCTCATTATATATTCCCCCAAAACATTTTTTGCGCACTTATGCTATATCTATAATCATATATGAAAAATAGTAAAGAATGCAATGGAAGCGGACATATTTGTTTCCCTCTGGTGAGGACGTATAACCGGAACGGTTAATGCCAGATATCGCGATATCAAGATGGATCCTTAATTATTTATACTATTGTTTGAATTGAAAATACATCTTCTTCCATAAAGCTTATAACATTGATTACATGAAACACATTTAGGCACTTTGTACTCACCCTTAGCCCATATATTTATCAAATTAGGTTCACTAATCATAGGGCGTCCTAAAGCGAAGTAAGCTATGTTAGTGCTGCTTAGAATATCCTCCATGACTTCAATGTGCCTGTTTCCACCTGTTAAAACAACTGGAATAGAAACAGCTTTTGCAAGTCGTGCGGCGTGTTCTCTAAAGTAAGATTCTCTATCTTTTGAAAGAACTACCTTTCTTCTTGCTGGTCCTAAATTATTTTCAACAACACTTGGAGCTGATTCGTTACCACCACTAACCTCAATTCCATCAATTCCTGCTTTTTCAAGCATTTTAGAAACTGTAATACTTTCTTCGCTTGTTAATCCATCATCTATAAAGTCCTCAGAATTAATTTTTATAAATACAGGAAAATCATCTCCTACTGTCTTTCTAATTTCATCATAGATTTCGAGAATAATTCTAGCTCGGTTTTCAATATTGCCACCATATTCATCTGTTCGAGTATTATAATGTGGACATAAAAACTGACTAAGTAAATACCCATGTGCTGCATGAAGCTCTACTCCATCAAAACCTGCCTGCTTAACTCTTCCTGCTGCCTTCCCATAAGACTTAATTAAATATAAAATATCCTCTTTACTCATCTCCACTGGTACAATTCCAGTCAATTCATTTTTAACTGCAGAAGGGCCCCAGATAACAGGACTTGGTGGTACAAGATGAGTCATTGAACCTCCATATACAATTTGCATAATAATATTAGCTCCATGACTATGAGCCATATCTGTCAGTTTTTTATATTCAGTAATAAAACTATCATCATAAATACCCATCATACCAGGGTTGGGATGCTCGTCCTTTTCCACATAAGCATACCCTGTAAATATTGTTCCTACCCCTCCCTTAGCTATTTCTTCATAGACTTGAAATAATTCGTCAGTCATATGACCATCTTCTGTTGCAAGTTCCTCCCACACAGCTGCTTTAAAAAATCTGTTTTTCAATTTCATATTTTTAATAGTTGTGCACTCGAATAAGCTTTTCATTTCCTTACCTCCCAATCTTGTACTTTTTACATACCTATTGTATAATCAGATAAATTAAAATGATAGTATGCACTTTTTTGTTAGATACTATCTAAAAGGAGAGCATTAAATGATGTCTAAAAATATTGATGAAACAATTGTGAATTTTAAACCCTTTGCATACGCTATGTCATTAATCGATGGCAAGTGGAAAATGCATATACTGTTTTGGTTATGGAAAACAAATGTCCTAAGATATGGTGAGTTAAGAAAAGTTCTGGGTAATATTACACATAAAATGTTAAGCAATCAGTTAAAGGAATTAGAGGGGGATGGACTAATTATACGCAAGGAATATCCACAAGTTCCCCCAAAAGTAGAATACAGTTTGTCAGAAAAAGGTTTATCCCTTATGCCTGTTATGGAAGCACTTTGTTTTTGGGGACATGACCATATTGAAGATAAATAGACTTAACTAGATATCTTGATTTCATGAAAAGAAGATATCTTGATATCGCGATATCAAGATATTATACTTTGTATTATTAGTAGAATTCTCACTTATGTGATAAGGAGGCATTATGTCACAAACAACTAAAAAAGCACTTGCGGCATCACTTAAAAAACTGCTTTCTGAAAAATCTATGGATAAGATTACTGTTGTTGATATCGTTGAAGATTGTGAAGTTAATAGACAAACATTTTACTATCATTTTAAGGATATATATGATCTTGTTGAATGGATTTACACCAATGAAGCCTCAAAGGCACTTGGCAATAAAAAAACCTATGCTACATGGCAGCAAGGATTTATGCAAATCTTTAGATATGTGCTGGAGAATAAAGAATTTGCGATAAACACCTATCATTCCATTAATCGCGAGCACTTAGAAAATTACCTCTATAATGAAACCTATAATCTTCTAATTGGAGTTATAGAAGAAAAAGCTGCTGGAATGATTTTAAAAGATGAGGATAAGGCATTTATTGCTCACTTTTATAAATTTGCCTTTGTAGGACTTATGCTTGATTGGATTGGAAAAGGCATGAAGGATGACCCCTCAGGCATTATTGAGAGGGTAAATATTTTAATCCATGGCAGTATTATTAAAGCACTTGAAAACTTCAGGACAGATAATCATATTTAGACACTTGCAATATAGTGTATAAAGTTTTTACATATCACTTATATCGTCTATTGTTTGTACTCCTCCAAATTCTTATCATATAGATATCAAGCAAAGATAAAGGCTATGTTTAAGATATGTGTTGAAGTAAGCAGGGGAATTACATCGTAGAAAGCATTGAGCGAATAGCTACAAGACTTAGCTTCTTTTAGCTTAATCTGCGTTAAGAATCCAACACTGTCCGAACATAGTGAGTTTGTTGGATTTAGTAGATTACGCTAAAAGAAGCTTTAGTCTTGTTTGCGCAGTGAAGCTTTCCTAGATGTAATTCCCCTGCGTGATATCAACATTTTTCTTGAACATAGCCAGTGTAAAGATTAGGAGGAATTAATATGTATTATAGCAATGGAAATTATGAGGCATTTGCTCGTCCTCAAAAACCAGCTGACGTGGACAAAAAGTCAGCATATCTTGTTGGATCAGGTTTAGCATCACTGGCAGCAGCATGTTTCTTGGTGCGTGATGGACAGATGAAAGGTGATCGTATCCACATTCTAGAGGAACTCAATATTGCTGGTGGTGCCTGCGACGGCATAAAAGATCCGCAAAAGGGATTTATCGTCAGAGGCGGACGTGAAATGGAAAACCACTTTGAGTGCTTATGGGATTTGTTCCGCTCCATACCTTCTATTGAAACAGATGGTGTATCTGTTTTAGATGAGTTCTACTGGCTGAACAAGAAGGACCCTAACTACTCCTTAATGAGAGCAACTATAAACAGAGGAGAAGATGCTCATACTGATGGAAAATTTACCTTAAGCGAAAAAGCATCAATGGAAATCATCAAATTATTTATGACTCGTGATGAGGATTTATACGATAAGAAAATTACTGATGTATTTACAGATGAATTTTTCTCCTCTAACTTCTGGTTATATTGGAGAACAATGTTTGCTTTTGAAGACTGGCACAGTGCTCTAGAAATGAAGCTCTATATTCAGAGATTTATTCACCATATTGGCGGCTTGCCAGACTTTTCTGCATTGAAGTTTACTAAGTATAATCAATACGAATCATTGATTCTTCCAATGGTAAAGTATCTTGAGGCCCAAGGCGTTGATTTTCAATATGATACGAGAGTAACCAATGTTATTTTCGACCTTCAAAAGAATAAAAAAGTTGCTTCTAAAATTATTTATGAGCGCGGCTTAAAAGAAGAATGCATTGACCTTACAGAAAATGATTTAGTATTTGTTACAAACGGCAGCTGTACAGAAAATTCTACTCTAGGTGATGATAATCATACTCCAGTATTTAATGATTCTTTAGGAGGATGCTGGGAGCTTTGGAGAAACATCGCTGAGCAAGACCCATCCTTTGGTCACCCTGATAAGTTCTGTACAAATAAAAAAGCAACAACTTGGGAATCTGCTACAATCACTACACTGGATGACAGAATCCCGCCTTATATAGAAAAAATCTGTAAAAGAGACCCCTTCAGCGGCAAAGTAGTTACAGGCGGTATCATTACTGCTAAGGACTCAAACTGGCTTATGAGCTATACCTTAAATCGCCAGCCTCATTTTAAGAACCAGCCTAAGGACCAGCTCGCTATTTGGGTATACGGCTTATTTATAGATGTTCCTGGAAACTATATTAAGAAACCAATGAGAGAATGTACCGGAATAGAGATTACTGAAGAATGGCTATACCATTTAGGCGTACCAGAGTCTGAAATCCATGATATGGCAACAAAATCAGCACATTGTATTCCATGTATGATGCCATATATAACTGCCTTCTTCATGCCTAGAGCAAAAGGAGACAGGCCAAAGGTTGTACCAGATAGATGTGTAAACTTTGCCTTTATTGGACAGTTCGCTGATACTTCCCGTGATACAGTATTTACAACAGAGTATTCTGTAAGAACAGCAATGGAAGCAGTCTATACCTTATTAGAGGTTGACCGAGGAGTACCTGAAGTATTCGCTTCCTGCTACGATGTGCGAGTACTATTGGATTCCACCTCAAAAATGATGGATGGCAAAAAACTTACTGATTTAAATCTTCCACCTCAAGTAGGCATGTTTGCAATGAACGCTTTGAAACAAGTCTCAGGAACGGTTATTGAGGATTTGTTGAAACGCTATAATTTAATTTAACCCTTAAGCATTTAGGTATACGCTCAGGAGCTTTGCCAAGTATAAATGTAGAATAATATACAGCAGAAAAAACAAAAGGCAGTTGGTCGTTTCCTTCCAACTGCCTTTTGCTTAGTTCATTATCTTACTTTAAACTTGCATAGTTCTTCATTTAGCTTTTCAGATAAGTTTTGAAGTTCCATTACATACTTAGTATATTCATCCATAGTAGCACTAATCTCTTCTGTTGAAGCGGATACCTCTTCTGAGGATGAAGCTACTTCTTGGGATACAGAAGATATACTTTCAATTTGACCAACAACTTCGTCCTTTTGATTATTAATGTTTAGAGCTTGTTGTTTTACACCATTAACCATTGTTATCAAGTTGTTTATTGCACTATATATATCATTGAATATTTCATTTGTTTCTTCTACGGCTGAATCTTGCTCTGACACAATGCTCATAGCCTGTACCATAGCTTGTACGGCAGCATTTGACTTTCCTTGAATAACTTCTACTATTCTCTTTATTTCTTCAGTGGAGTTTTTAGATTGTTCAGCAAGCTTTCTTATTTCATCAGCTACAACAGCAAATCCTCTACCTGCTTCTCCTGCTCTTGCTGCCTCAATAGAAGCATTAAGTGCTAAAAGATTGGTCTGATCAGTAATTTGTGAGATAGTATCAGAAATCTTGTTAATTTCCTCTGTGCTGCTGCTCATGTCATTAACTATTTTAGCTACAGATTGGGTAGTTTCCTTTGTCTCTACTGATTTGCTCATAAGTAGTTTAACCACATCTAATCCCTTATTGCTTAAGTCTTTAGTATTTGATGAAACTGAATCCATAATATTAGTTGCGGTTGTAATATTCTCTAATCCGTTAGCCAGCCCTTCCATCTCATAAGCAGCTTCTTGTGTATTTGAAGCCTGTTCTACTGCTCCATGCGATATTTCGCCAATTGCTCTGGACACTTCTAATACTGAAGCTGTAGTTTCCTCTGTCATAGCTGTTAGATTGCCGGTGGTTTCTAAAACTGTTTGTGATGAACCTTCAACACTTCTCAAAATATTAGATATATTATCTAACATAATATTAAAGTCTTTAGCCAGTGCGCCTATTTCATCACTTGAATTAACATCGATAGTTTCTGTTAAATCTCCCTGAGAAGCTTTTGTCATAACATCTTTTATCTTTTTTATATTTACAGTTATAGATCTAGTTACTATAAGGGATAGACCAGTTGCTACAAAACCAATTACGATCAGGTATATAATAAGATTTATTATAATAGAACGTGTATCGTCACTTAGTTCGTTCTTTTCCATAGTTCCCAGTACTGTCCATCCAGTTACAGGGCTGTGAGTATATACAGCAAATTTACCTTTTCCTGTATACTCATACTCTGTAAATCCTTCTCCCTTTTGCTTTACTTCACTCCACACTGGAAGCTTGGCAAAAGTATCGGCTCCAATTAACTTTTCATCTGGATGTGTTAAAAGCATGCCGTTTTGGTCTAGCAGTACAGCATATCCATTTTTTCCAACCTTAACTTGAGAAAGACTTTGTGCTAACTGAGAAAACTCAATATCTATAGCTACTACTCCCACTATTTCACCATTCTTTTCAACGGTTTTTGAAATAGATACAATAAATTGTCCGGTGGATATATCCTTATAAGGGTCGCTGAATACTACCTTGCCTTTATTCTCTATCGCCTTTGTATACCATGGTCTTGAAGTTGGATCATAGTCTGATCCAATATCAGTTTTTGGATACTCATAAAAGGACTTTGCAGCTGTACCCATATATACAGACAGCAAACCGTCATTACTTTCTTGTACACCTTTAAGGCTGTCTATCAAATAAGGTGAGAACTCTGGGTTGCTAGCTATATTTATAAAATTAAAGTTATTTGAAAGCATAGTTACGTTATTTCCGCTAGCTGAAAGCTCTTTATCAATACCTATATTAACTTCTCTCAGCATTTGGGCGCTTGTACTTTGTAAATTATTTTTAAGCACTTTATTTGATTGAACATAAGAGGTTACTCCTAGACCTACCATTGGCACTATACAAACACCAATTAAACTAACTAATAACTTGCTTCGTATACTCTTAAATCTTAAACTAAATTTTGATTTTTTCATAACTAATTGAAATTCCCCCCTGAAGCTTAATTAAGCGTATTATAATTATTTACTTCCTAAAATTTTCGCTTTTTTCTTTGCTTATATAAATCGAACCTATTAATTCGGCACGCTAAATTATACGCTAGTTTATTACATTATTCAACAATTTTCTCACAATTATTCATTATAAACACATTTTTCCCCACAAGTTCTACTAGATATAAAGAATATAATCAGATTTTAAAAAGCCTGTTTTGCTAAGCAAAACAGGCTTTTATTTAATAAAATCGCAAAATGGTAAGGACCTTCACTATTTGCTTGCAAGCTTTGGAGAAGTCATAAACAAACCTTCTACCTTATGAGCTTCATCCCCATTTTTGAAAGTTATAGAAACCATTACGTCTTTATGCTTATTAGAATACTTACCCTTGTAGATTGCAACTACATACTCTCCATTAGGTTGAGTCTCAACAAATTCCTTAGACTCATAGTTTCCTATTTTGTGATTAACGATTTTGTTCTGCTGTTTGAAGTTGCTTTCAGTTAGTGTGGCTTTCGTCTTATCGCTAAAATCCTCCAATACTTAAGAAAATACTTTTTCACTGCTTGATTTTTTTATCTTCATACCAATAAGGACTAACAGGATAACAGCAAAAGCACCAGCCCAGGCTTCAAAGACTGCTATGTTCTTAATAAAACCTATAGAGGAATCCAGTATGCCGTGCACTAATATTGCATAGAAAAGATATCTGGATTTTTGTTTCTCACTCCATATAAAACTATAAGAGAAGCAGCAATATGAAAAGTCATTGCAAATATTCTTTCCAAGCCTCCAACTAAGTAAAGCGCTGGTGCTTGATTAACTAGAGACGGGTTATTTATGCCAGCAATAATAGCATATATTAAAGGAACACCTGCAAAAAGTATGGCTTCTATTCCACCGTGCCCTAGCCCATAAGCGATTCCGTTTTTCCACTGAAGTCTGTGCTTTAAAAGAAACTTAAAAGCAATAAACCTGCCTATATTTTCAAATATGGCTGCACTAAAGCCTAAAACTATGGCAATGAGCCAAGGATTTACTACTGAATTATAAGTAAACCAGTTAGTTCCCTGCAAAAGTTTAAGCAGTGGAAGCCTTAATATTGGCTGAAACAAAATAAAAATCAGCGCGCCAATAGCTACAGCCTTCCAGGAAGTGTTATATCTCCTGCCAAGATATATAGCGGCTCCTATTGGTAAAATCGTGGCAGCAGCAGCGCTGACAAACAAAAACAATATAGAAACATTAAAACCCATAATTTCCCCTTAATCCCTGATGGAATGCGTAAATATTTATATATCTATATATTTATATATGTTTATGAATATGTATTTGAGCAGGAGATAATTTCAAACATTTCTCCTGTTTTTATTTACTTAAAGCAAAATGACATCATGTAATAAATCTGTACAAAAAAATCATCTCGTAGATTATTTCGCTACAAGATGATTATTTCCTTCTTCCAGTAAAGCTTTCCTAAATTAAAATCTAGTACTATTAAACAAGTTATCCCGAGTCAAATGAACGAATAAGTAGCTATCCATAATGTGAAATAACCCCATGGTTTATAAAAAAACATGGGGTTTATCAACAATCTGTAAAAAATCACGCTATTTCTAGCGTGATTTTTTTGTTTACTATTAAGCTTACAGATTCCTGGCTACTTTAGAAACCAATAAAACATTGATCTTAGCCATGAAAACTCTTATTTAACTTTTCTAAAGCAAACTTCGCAGATGTCGTTGCCCTTTGCAATTGTCTTGCCAAGTTCAAATTCAAATGCTTCAAACTGATCTGCAATACCTCTGTCACCATCCATTGCAATATCACATAGAATTTCTATTTTCTCTTCATCATTTGTGAGTTTTTTCCATGCAGATACAAGGGGACAATAGTGGAACTCAATTTTCATTGCTTCGTCTGTTACATTTACATCCATTTCAAATATATTCCTAACATTATCAGTGATAAACTCAGGTGCAAATGTCTTTAAATCCTCCGTATTTGTATATTTATTCTTGCCGTGGAAGCAGCCACAACCCCTTATGGCATCCCTTGCAAAGTCATAACCTAAGCCACGTTTCTGAGCCTCTTCAACAAGGTAATAAAACCAGGTTGCTCTGTGTTCAATTGCATCTCTCAAATCCTTAATGTGTTGACCTCTGTCTGAAGCATTGTTTGTAATCATATTAATCAATCTCCTCTATAAATTATATTTTTTAATTTTACGATATAAGGTAGCTCGGCTGAGTCCCAGCATCTTTGCTACGTCATCTTTATTTATTTTTGATTCAAGCAGTTGTGAAATACTATCTCTTTCCTGTTCTCGTATTGGTAAAAGTTTATTTTCTCCTGTCTCAATTATGTTTAGCTTGGTCAAATCCTTAACTGTAACACGGTCTTTACCATGGCAGATAACACAGTCTATTACTTTATCAAGCTCGCTTCCATTTCCTGACCAGCTATAGTTTAACAACTCTTCGAAAAATTGCTTATCAATTGAAAGATTCTTTTTATTATATTTTTCTTTATAAAATTCCGCACTGCTTATAAGAAGCTTTCGTAATGAGGCTTTATCCTTCCGCAGTGGAGAAATATCAATTGTGTCTTGTGAAATACGATAATACAATTCATCATCAAAGCACCCGTCACGTACAAGCCTTTCTAAATCTGCACTTGTTGAAAAAATCATGCGTAGATCAACTTTAATATTATTTTTACCGGCTTTATGGATTGTTTTAGTTTTTAAAATCTCTGCAAGACGTCTTTGCAAGTATATTGGCATCTGCTCAATTCCACAAAAATAAATTGTTCCCTTATTAGCAAGTTGCAATTTACCGATACTGTTTACAATATTGTCGGATTGCTCGTTTCCAAAAAGTGATTCTTCAAACATTTCGCGGTAGGTGCCAAAGCAGTCTACAGTGATAAAATAATGGTTTGACCGGTCTGAAAAGGTATGTGTTGCTTTAGCAAGCAAGTCCTTCTCGGCACTGCATTCTCCACTGATTAAAATTGTTTTTGTAGTAACAGAAAGACGTTTTGCCTCATCAATTATCTCCATTGGTATATTATTTTCTATGGATTTAAAGGTGACACTTGCATCGCTGTATCCAATTTCGGTTAGCTGAATATTAACATCCCTAATTGATTTAAAAACGAAGAGCATTCCACTCCTATTACCATTGAAGTTTATATTCATACAGGACAATAATCCATAAAACGGATCATTATCCATTTCAAAATATATCAACCTATCGTGAAACTCTGTATAGTTAGATAAAAACTCAGTTACAAATTTATGGGGGATCACGTCACGAATAAACGTGCCGCAACAATCTTCTTTTATTCCAAAATAGTTGCTAAAGCGTTTGTTATAGTAGGTAATGTATCCAATCTCATCCATTGACACCATAGCGTACTCAATGGAGTCCATAATCACCTCCCGCTCTCGCTTAATTAAATTCAGATTGTTGTAATCATCACCGATTTGTATCTTGCTAGCGAGAAGGTCCGCCATCCTCTCAAGAAACTCTACTGAATTACGCACACTTTCAAATACTTTATGTATTTTGCTGTCTGGCACAATTAATGCTATTGCACCCACTACTCTCTCTTTATATAAAATAGGTACACATATAAAGCCCTTCATCTCACAATTATTAAAGTCTGCACATTCTTTACAGGTATCGTAATGGCCTTTATCGTCAATTGTAATAGTTTTGCGGCCTGATATTACTTGTCCAATAATAGAAGTATGGCTAATAGGTATGGGCTCATCTGGATAACAGTAGGTATTACTGATGGTTTTCAGATTGCTGTCTACAATCAATACATCTACCTCGAGTATTTTGGAAATTACTTCTGCAAATTTTGTAACATCATTCTTCATTTCTGCAAGCAGCATATTAAACCTCCCGATAACTCAGATATAAGCTCATAATACTTATAACTTTGTTGCAATATAATCCATTAGGGTCTCAATCTGATAAGCCATTGTAATAGCACCTGGATCTAAATGGCCAACTCCTTTGTTTGCCTGATAGCAGGCCCTTCCGCGTATGGCTTCCATAGCTGCAGTGCTTTGCGCACCTTCAACAGCAGCTTTTTTTACAAGTACTACAGTTTCATTTTCAGACAGTGCTTTTGTAATACAGTCCTTATAGCACTCCACCGCTGGGTACAAGCAATCAATCATAGTTTTAAAGCCAGGCTTTGCATTCCCTCTTTGCATAATTGCATTAAGCATTGCTTCCATAATATTGCACATATCCTGATTCTCAATGACATCCTTGTCTTTCAATACCTTTGCGGCACCCATGTATGCACTACCATAAAGAACTCCAGAGGAACCGCCTATCACTGACATCATAATCATCCCAATCTTTTTAAACTCATCAAATAGACTCATTGTTTCCATCACAGGAATTGCTTCTATTAGCTTTTCAAAGCCTATGTTAATGTTAGACCAATGATCGCCGTCACCTGTTGCCGCATCTAAGGCAGTTACATAATCACCATTTTCATGAATTTTAGCAGCAGCTAGTTTAATATACTCGACATAGTCCTTGCTGCTTAATCGGAAACCCATTGTAAACTCCTCCTTTAAAGTACCTTCAATGCCGGTGTGTCGCAAGGAGCATCAAGAAGTTCCTTAAGTTCTTCATCCAGCTTCATTAATGTCACTGAACATCCCGACATATCAAGTGATGTCATATAGTTACCTACGAAGGTCTTGTATACCTTTATGTTTTTTTCAGTTAATATTTTTTCCACTTCATTATTAAGAATATAAAGTTCCATTAAAGGTGTAGCCCCTAACCCGTTTATAAGCACAGCAACCTCAGAACCTGAATAGTCATAATCAGCTAGAACCTTTGATAAAAGGATATCGGCAGTTTCGGCAGCTGTTTTTACAGATGTGCGTTCCACACCTGGCTCCCCATGTATACCCATACCGATTTCTATTTCATTTTCCCCCAGTACAAAGCCTGGTTTACCTACCGCAGGAAGTGTACAAGAGTTCATGGCCATACCCATGCTGCGAATGTTTGCAATTGCCTTTTCAGCAGCAGCTTTAACCTGATCAAGGTTTGCACCAGCCTCAGCCTTTGCTCCGGCTATTTTATGGACAAATACTGTACCGGCAATACCTCGACGGCCTGTAGAGTATGTGCTGTCTGGAACTGCAACATCGTCTTTTACAACAACGCTTTCAACGCGTATGTCATCCATCTCAGCCATATCCTTTGCCATTTCAAAGTTCATAATGTCTCCTGAGTAATTCTTTATAACAAGGAGTACGCCTTCCCCCGAATTTGCTTCTTCAATGCCCTTAATAATGCGGTCAGGGCTTGGTGAGGAAAATACATTCCCTGCAACGGCTGCATCAAGCATACCTTTTCCAACATAACCTGCGTGTGCGGGTTCATGTCCAGATCCACCCCCAGATACAATACCCACCTTTTTACTTTTTACTTTTCTTGAGATAACCTCAAGCTCATCTGTGTATTTTAGATCCGGATGTGCCTTTGCCATGCCTATAAGTAATTCTGTAACAACACTATTCGGATGATTGATAATCTTTTTCATTTACTAACCCTCCCTTATCCAATACCTAGGTAAGCCTTTTTTACCCTAGGGTCATTTGCTAACTCTTTCGCATTTCCCGTCATGGAAATATTACCGGTTTCAAGAACATAGGCTCTATGTGAGACAGACAGTGCCATATTAGCATTCTGCTCGATAAGCAAAATTGTGGTACCTTGTTTGTTGATAGATTCAATAAGTTCAAAAATCATCAACACCAAATTTGGCGCCAAACCCAAGGAAGGTTCGTCCAGCATTAGCAGCTGTGGCTCACTCATGAGTGCACGACCGATTGCAAGCATTTGCTGTTCACCACCCGAAAGTGTTCCCGCTGTCTGCTTAATTCTTTCTTTAAGCCTTGGAAACAAATCGTAGACACGGGTAAAGGATTCTGACATCTTTACCTTATCCTTTTTAGTATAGGCACCAAGCCTTAGATTTTCCTGGACAGTCAGCGCCGGAAAGACTTCACGTCCTTCTGGGGAAAGACTAATACCAAGCTTTACAATATTGTGTGGAGACATATTAGTAATGTCCTTATCCATAAAGGTTACATTTCCTGACTGTGTGCGTACAAGGCCTGCAATAGAACCAAGAGTTGAAGATTTACCTGCACCATTGCTGCCGATTAGTGAAACAACCTCACCCTTTTTTATTTCCATGCTTATACCTTTTAAGGCGTGAATATGGCCATAGAAAGTATTTAAATTACTAATTTTAAGCATCTTTCTTCACACCTCCTAGGTAAGCCTCTATAACCTGCTGATTGCCAGCAATATCAGCCGGAAGCCCTTCTGCAATTTTTTTGCCGTGGTCAATTACATATATACGGTCGGAAATATTCATAACAACATTCATATCATGCTCTATAAGGATAATAGTATATCCTTTGTCTCGCAGTTCTCTTATGAAGCGAAGCAATTCCTCTGACTCCTGGGGATTCATACCAGCTGCAGGTTCATCAAGGAGGATAATTTTTGCATCAGTAGCAATTGCTCTGGCAATCTCTACTTTTCTCTGTTCCCCATAGGGTAGGTTTTGAGCGTAATCATTAATCCTATTCCCAAGTCCTATGGAGTTTAGAATTTCTATGGCACGAAGAGTTTTTTGGGCCTCTTCTCTTTTATAGCGAGGTGTTCTAAAAAGCGTATCAATAAAGCCATATTTTGTTCGGATATGTGTACCCACAAGAACATTCTCAATTACGCGCATATTGGGAAATAGACGAATATTTTGAAATGTCCTGGATATACCAATATCAACTATATTTTGAGGCATTGTATTGTGTATGGGAGTTCCATCAAAAGTTATTTCTCCCGAGTCAATTCCATATACTCCTGTAAGCATGTTAAAAATAGTTGTTTTTCCTGCACCGTTGGGGCCTATAATACTGACTATTTCATCTTTCTCAACCTCAAAGCTGACCTTGTCAACGGCAACGAGTCCACCAAATTGTTTCGTAATTGAATTAACCTTTAAATATGCCATATCGTTATAGGTTGTCAATTATATTCGTTTGACAACTTCTCCTTTCTAAAAGTATCGTTCCGTTGATTTTATATCTGTTGAGTCTTCAAATTATCTTTATTATTCTTTTTAAGCGACTCTTTAACCAATTTAGGTAATTTATAAGGCATTTGGGATTTCCAGCCTAACATACCCTGCGGTCGGAATCTCATCATAAGTACTAAAACTAAGCCATATACCACAAAACGGTAATCCATAAGGAACCTAAATACTTCAGGGAATGCAATTAAGATAGCAGACCCAAGGAACATTCCTCTAATTGTACCCATACCGCCGAAAATAACAATGCTGATTATGAGTGTTGATATATCGAATGTGAATGAATTAGGTTCGATAAAACCAATCATGGATGCATAGAAGGCACCGGTAATACCAGTAATAAATGCTGATATAACAAAGGCAAGTGCCTTGTAACGGGTTGTTTTAATCCCCATCATGATTGCCGCAAGCTCGTCTTCCTTTATGGACATAAATGCCCTTCCTATCTTTGATTTAATGAGAAGTGTACAAAGCAGTGTTATAAGAGCAACAAGAACAAGCATTAAATAGTACATTCCATTGTTTACCAAAGTAAGCTTTAAACCAAACATTGATGGTCGTGGAATATTTTTCAAGCCTAGCGTTCCATTTGTAACCTTATCCCAGTTTATTAGAATCATTTTCACAATCTCTCCAAAGCCAAGCGTTACAATGGAAAGGTAGGTGCCCTTTAAACGCAATGTTGGCAAACTAACCAACAGTCCACAGATGGCTGCCAGCACTGCACCACCAATTGCTGCTACTAAGAAATTAGCGCCTAATTTAAGAGACAGCAGCGACGCTGTATATGCACCAATGGCATAAAAACCCGCATGTCCAAGTGAAACCAACCCTGTATAACCAGTTAGAATGTTAAGACCCAAGGCCAGCATAGAATAAATACCAATCATAATGAAGATACGCATTATGTACTGGCTAAAACCCATAAAGGGAAGCCCCAGCAATATTAATGCACTGACTCCAGCTATTGGGACTTTATATTTTTCAATAAATGATTCCAATATAAGGATGAAGTTCTTGCTTTTACCCTTTTCCAAATTCTTATCCATATCATCTACACCTTCTTAATATCTTTTTTGCCAAACAAACCTGTAGGTCTTATAATCAGCACAAGAATAAGGATGATAAATGCCACTGAGTCTCGATATGAAGAGCCCATGAAGGTCGCTGCATAACTCTCGGACACACCAACTACTAATCCGCCAACTACTGAACCATATAATACGCCGATACCACCCAGTACTGCGGCAGCGAACGCTTTTAACCCAACCATAAAGCCCATTCCAGGGTACACAATCTGATAGTACCCGCTTATGAGTACGCCTGCAATTGCAGCAGATGCACCGCCTAAAAAGAATGTAGCGGATATTACAAAGTTTGTGTTGATACCCATAAGGCTGGCTGCCTTTGAGTTCTGCTCAGTTGCACGCATAGCAAGCCCAAGCTTGGTTTTGTTAATAATTAGTGTTAGGAAAACAAGCAGGATTAGTGAAACAACGAACATTACAACTTGTGTTGAGTTAACTTGAACGCTGCCAAATTTTATCATTCCGAAGTCAAAGAATGCGGGAAAGGATTTTCTTTCAGTGTTAAAGAAAATCATTAAGAGGTTTTGTATGATATTAGACATACCGATTGTTGTAATCAATGATGCCATCGGTATTGAATTATTCATTCTAAGCGGTTCCAATGCTGTTTTATCAATTAATACGCCAAGTATGCCTGTAAGTACAATACTGAGTATGATTGCCGGAATAATGCCAAAATTCAGACCGACAAAAAGTAATGCTATGTGTGCGCTAAAGGCATAAACTGCTCCATGAGAGAAATTGATTAGCCTTAGGATACCAAATACCAATGAGTAGCCTACAGCTATCAGCGCATAAGCCATGCCAAGTGCCAATCCGTTAAATAATTGTTGTATAATCACTGTCGCCACACAGTTGCGGGTCAAAATCCCCGACAACATTCTCCTTTCAATAAACTTCTATTTTAAACCTGTATTAGAAATAGCCGGAGGGAACTTGCCCTCCATGCAATTTCTATAACGTTATAGTATATTAACCAGTTATTTTATTTCTACAAACTTACCATCTTTAACTGTAACTTTTACGAATGATTTCTGAACATCACGTTTTTCATTAAATACTGTGTTACCTGTTACACCATCATATTTAATTGCTGCAACAGCATCTCTAACCTTAGCACGATCTGTTGTACCAGCGGTCTTGATAGCTTCGAGAAGTATGCCAACTGAGTCATAAGCCTGAGAAGTTAGAGCACTCGGAGTAGATCCAAATCTCTTTTTATATTCATCTACGTAGGTTTTAACCTTTGGATTCTCAGAACCTGAGAAGAAGATAACAGGGAATCTAAGTCCTTCTACTGCTTTGCCGCCAAGATCAAGAAGCTGCTGGCTATAAGCGTTGGAGAATCCCACCACTGCAATGTTTGGATTAACTTGCTTGTACTGTTTTGAAACAGGAGCTACCAGATTATACATACCAACACAGATAACAACATCTGCACCAGCTGCATTTAATTTAGTGATAGCTGGGCTATAATCATCAGAGCCTTCCATAACTTCCTCATGTGCAACAACCTTCACACCTGTACTAGCCTTCTCTGTTACAAGTTTTTTTACAATGGCTGAAGTGCTTGTTCCCCAGTCTGTTTTGATAGAAATAATACCAATGTTCTTTTTACCAAGATCATTTATAGCCATATCAAGACCTGCAGCAGCCTCTACATTAATTACTGTATTGTTTCTGAAAATATAAGTTCCCATACCAGAATAATCTGGGTGAGAAGCAGATGGAGATATTTCAATTACCTTATTTTCCTGATATGTTGGAGCCGCAGCCATGGAAACACCTGAAGCAAAGTGTCCAATGACACCTATGATGTCCTTATCGCTTACAATTTTCTGGGCTATTGAAGCTGCCTCTTCCCCGGAATTTTTATCATCATATGGTACTACCTCAATCTTTTTGCCAAGCACACCATCTTTAGCGTTCCACTGCTCCACCATCATATTAGCTGCATTAACAAAGCCCTTGCCGTACTCTGCGTTATCTCCTGTCATAGGGCCTGCAACCGCAATTTTAATTGTGCCTGAAGCTTTTCCTCCTGATTGCGAAGAAGTTCCAGAGGTTTTCCCTGCACAGCCTGCAAACGTACCCATTACCATTGCCAATGTTAGTATTATACTCAATTTTCTTTTCATAATATCTCGTTCGTTCTTAACATCAGAGCGAATGCCCTGTGTAATACTAAAACAATTATCCCCCTTCCTTATTTAAAGATTATTTTTAAACATTTTTCTGGAAAAACACTTACGAGTTCACCATGATTCTTAAAATCTCTTCATCAGTAACCTTCATTCCATTTGCAGCAAGTTTACCGATGCTATCGATAGTACCTTCTATACTATCCTTTACAATACCCTCACCAGATTTGAAACCTCTCCCCTGCATTGTCATATAACAAGCTAGTAATGCAGCATCTACACTGGACGCTATTTTAGCTGCACACGATGGTTTAGCTCCGTCACACACAATACCAGATACATTTGCCAATGTGCTTGTGATTGTCTGTGATATCTCTTTAACCCCTCCCCCATAAAGATATGAAATTCCGGCCCCTGCACCTGTCGCGGCACTTACCGCACCACAGTAAGCAGAAAGTCGGCCTATCTTTGTTTTTTGATGAATCGCTACCAGGTTGCTAACGCATAATGCTCTATACAATCTTTCTGTTGTTATGCAAAGTTCTTTAGCATATACTATCACCGGCAGAGAAACTGTCATCCCTTGATTACCGCTGCCTGAATTAATTACAACCGGCAGCTCGCAGCCGCTCATTCGAGCATCTGAGCCTGCTGCTGCAGCAGCTTTTGCGCGAATCTTAACATCGTCGCCATAAGCACTAAGTAAAGTCATTCCTATGTTTGCTCCGTAGATTTTATGCAAGCCTTCGTCGGAAATTGCAGTGTTATATTGTATCTGTCTGTTTAAGATATCCTTTACATCGCTGCTATCTACAGTATTAGCAAATTCAAGTATATCTTCTATGCTCATGCATTCACGGTCAGTTGTTCGAATCTTCTCCTCTTGCATTTCGTGCGGTACATCCAGCATAACCTTACCATTTTTTTCTATACGGACTATTCCGGTATGTGTATGTATAACTTCAACCAATGCATTTTCATTACCGCTATAAGCTCTAATAATGATATGCAGCTTGGCAGGCGTGTCCAAAAGTTTTTCTTGACAAATACCCTTTTCTAAAAGTAACTTAGTCTGTTCTAGGTGCTTTTCATTCACACTTGAAAGAACTTCAAGAGCTTTAGATGCGTCTCCCCCAACAGCTCCGAGAATTGCTGCAGCTTCAACGCCTCGCAAATACTTAGTGGTTGGAATAATAACGCCTTTTACATTTTTAAAAATATTACCACTACATTCTGCAACGATTCTTTCGGGTATCACACCCAGCACCTCCCTAGCCTTTGCAGATGTATATGCAATTGCAATTGGTTCGGTACATCCTAGAGCTGGTATCAACTCTTCTTTAAGTATATTTACATAATTTTGATACTTTTCTCTATTTAAAGCCATTACTATCACCCCCCTCTGTATCATTTTGAGACTATTCAATATTTTCTGTAATTTCATTATATCAGCTAAAATTGACCTATTCAAGCACTAATTTCCATAATTATTAAATATTTTAAACTAATAATTATATTGAGATAAATTTATCGTTAAATGAAAAGATTTTTAAACATTTTTTCTCACATTATTTGTGTTGTATCATTTTGAGACTATTTAAGCCGGTATGTGTCTATTTTTCTTAATATATGTATAACATAACTAACCATTCGTTCATTCTCAAAAGGGATGCCCGTGTACTATCTAAAGATGCTAGAAATGTAATAGCTGATGCTTTACAATTTAACCTCAGAGCTCTAAGAAATTTTTCCTTGGAGGTCATAGGAGATGTTTGAGCCTTATCCTTACTATTCAAGTAAATGAACCCTTTAATATAAAAACCACAACAAAAACAAAACTACCGACAAACCAAGTCTGTCAGTAGTCTTATCATTACTTCAATCAACCCTTCGCAGCCCTAATAAATTCCTGCGCCCTACTAAAGTCCACTTCGTTCCAAAGCACGCCATCTCTCTTCAAGCTAGTTCCTATAACAAAGCCGTCTGATACTTCCAGTGCTTCCTTTACATTGTTTTTATTTACACCACTTGCGATGAGGATTGGATTATTAGGATATCTGTCTTTTATCTTTTTAACTTCTTTTAAGTCTGGTGCTAAACCTGCTCTTTGTCCTGGTATAAGGACTCCCGCTGGTTCCACTATTGCTAAGCCTGCATCTATCATTGAAACCTGTTCCCTTGTATCTAGCGAAGTTCCTGCATGAGCATCAAAATAACAGTATATTTTAACGTCCTCAGCACCTATTTGTTTTTTGTATCTATATATGTCGCCAGGCTTGAAGTCGTGGAATCCGAAGATATCTGCGTATGTTCCTGTAACATAGGTGCGTACAAATTTTGCATCGATAGCTTTTGCAACAGCTAGGGTTGAAATAGGATCTATCAGTACTCCACATCCATAAGGAACTTTAATATATTGCAGAAGTTCAGATACAATTCTCACGTAGCTTGCAACTATTTCAGGTCCTACATTAAACAGATAGGGTCTGTCGCCTTCATTTGCGAATATGACAGCATCAAATCCGCTTTCCTGAAGTACTTTTATCTCTCCTACTGCTCTCTTTATGTGCTCTTTAAAAGATATATTTGGATCATAGTGCGGTGTTCCTGGAAGCGCCATAAGGTGGACACAGCCTATAATTGGTTTATCAGTTTTAAAGGTGTCTCTATGCTCCTGAAGATAATTTCTCATGATATACTCCTTTATTTTTTATGATAATATTTTTAAGTAAGTAGCTGCAAAGCCTATTATAAACAGTACTAGCAGTATAAAGGTTGGAGACTTTCCTTTCTTTCTTAATAGAT